>CALKCX010000005.1 GCA_938083015.1 uncultured Microcaldota archaeon | reverse complement strand
TGCATTGTCAACTGTAAGATTAATCGTGTAATTATTATTCGATGTATTAGATGTAAAGTTACCACGTGTCCTATAACTCGAATTACCATAACTGCCATTATTACCACTATCACTGCCAGGTACACCGTATACTCTAAATGTTACATTATCTTCATCTGAATTATTCAACGTATCGTAAACTCTTACCCTAACTTGATATACACCAGGATTTAGATTTGTCAACAATTGACTATAAACACCATTATTGGTCACACTGGTATTATTTATCAAAGTACCATTCAAATAGAACTCGTATCTACTTAATCGAAGATCATCCCATAATACGAATTGTACAGTCACATTTACATTACTAGATGTAACTCTATCACCAGGATTTGTAACATTTACGTCTGGTGGAGTAGAGTCACTACCATACATTTTTAAAGGATAATAATCAACTCCACCGTTTACACTAAAAGCAGAATCACAAATACCATCGTTATTAGAATCTGTACAATACAAGCATGGAGAATAAGCAGAATTACCATAATTTATCCAACAATTTCCACCTAAATATGGCCCCCCTACTATGGAAGTACCAGCTACTCTTGAGCTATTTAAATATCCATAAAGACCCGTAAATACCGGGGGAGAAGAAGAATTATTTATAGCTACATAATTATTAAAGAAAATATAGTTTACAGTACCACCCCCTAATATCTGATTGCTATTACGAGATATTATAAAATTGTCTCTTATATAACACAAACCTCCTTGAGCAATATAAATTGCCCAAAAATTGTTAGCTTGGTTTATAGTTCTATAATTATCCATACGATTTCCTTGAATATAGCATGATACTGCAGGAGCTTGAAAAACATAAATAAGAGCTACAGGAAGATTATTGGTATAATTTAGATAAACATTTGTAAAATTGTTTCTTACTATACTATATTGCTGATGTGAATAAGTACTTATCAAATAATAATGCTGAGATGTAAAATTAATAACAGTATTATCAGAAAATATAAAATTTTGAATCAAATATGACGTGTAAATACTACCAGATATCAAAGAATAAGCTTGGATGTTTTTAAAAATAGAATTACTAACTTTTAATTCTCGTAAATCTTTTACTATTGAAATTAATGAAGGACCAATAGTGATATTTTCTATATTACTATTAATTATATTCACTCTAGTTACTTCGTTTGGCCCATACCCTCCTGTCTGTATTAAAATAAAAGGTTGTCTACTATTTACATAAGTTATATTGTCAATTAATACATCATAATTCGTCGTATTAGCAGGATTGCCCAAAGATTCAATATAAAAAACGGGTCTCGCTGTAGAATGCGATACATTTCTTATAAATCCATTCTTTACAATAAACTGGTTAGTATTAAGTCCCCCAAATGGGTAGTATATATCAATTTTAATCGTTACAGACGCATTTTCTATTCTAAAATTCTCAAGCCGCCCGCTGGTGTTTTGAAATGTATATTGAACATTAGATCCTATATTGCTAATATTATAAATTTCAATATATCTGTAATTATAAACTTGAATAAAATCGGTTCTAACATTTCTAATGCGAGTAATATATGATGCAGAACTACTATATAAAGACCCATTTTTCAATGTTATATTTTCAACTACAAAGTTTCCATTTGTAGGAGCTCCAAGTGAGATATTTTCAAGAATAAAATAATTACCAATCACAGTTTTAGTCCCATTGGCCTGTATAAAAACACTCGATGCCGCACTAATGTTATTAGTAATATTAACTATTGTACAAGATAGGCTTGTCATAGAAATGGTTAAATTAGTTAAATTATTTGCATTACAAACATTTCCATAAACTTGAATTCCTATTAGGATAAACAATATTATGATTACCATAAATCAATTATGATATATAAGTTTAAAAGGTTTATTTCAATCAAATCTTTTGATTAATTCAAACATTTCATCTATATCTTCAAACCAATAATTGCTGTATTTTTCTGTGCTTTTCTCTTTTTTATCCGTCCTATATAGAAGCTTTACTCTAACTTTTAGATCGTTATATTGGAAGATCTTGCTTTTACCATTTTCCATAAATATCCTTTCAAAGCCATCGATTTTTCTTTCCGCATCTGTATACTCTGTGCCCTTAGGATCAACAAATACAATATAGTAATCTTGTCCTTTTTTTAGCCAAAATACAAAATCTGGAATAAATCTAGCTATTTTATTTATATTAGTATTATAATACGGAATATGTACTTCATCTAAATTTTCATCCATTTTACTAAACATCCACCAGTCAAACTCTTTGAATTTATTGTTTTTACTAAGATATTTCTCTAGATCTTCTATAAATTTAACTTCACTTTTAACATTTATAATATGTTTAATATATTTTATTTTGTCATCTTTTGACATAATTAAAGGTATGTAATAATGCTCTGTAATGTATTTAATAGCTAAATCTTTAAACTCGGCCTGTGATGTTTTTTGTTGAGAAATCTTTTCAATTTCTTCAGTATATTGCTCTAAAGATATCTCTCCAGAACTAAGTTTTTGCATTAGCTCTTTCTTTAATCTCTCAACTCTAGAAGGTTCTATGTATTGAGATGTCTTCTTAATAACATTTTTCAAATCTTCTATATTCTCTAAATACACTTTGATATTTTCAAAATGCCTTATCTCATCTTCTAAAATCTTAAAACCATCTAATCTTGTTTCTTCAAGATTAAGATAATCAAAATAGCTTTTAAATATTAAATCTATGTTTCTTAAGCTTTTCTTAGTTGTTTTGACCTGTTTTATATTTCTTTTCTCTCTAATTAGTCTTACCTTAATTGGATCTGTATTGTATTTTAACATAATTATTCGATCATCTTGTACATATTGTAAGAATCTTTCAAGTAAATCGTAATCTTCATTGCTAAGTTCTAGTTTTTGTCTAAGATCAAGTTCTTCTATAAGACTAGCTCTTTTCAAAGGCCTATATACAGGTATTAAAAGCAATTTATTTTTTACATTTGGATTTAATTCTAAAGATAATACCTTCTCTTTAACCTTCTCTTGTTTATTCAATTCTTCTATTACAGATATTAAAATATTTCTATTAGTAGCAAAGATAAACAATGTTTCTATAGGATCTACAATATCTTTGATTTTATCAAATATTTTTTCATCGATATTTTCTGTGTTTAATCTAATCAATCTCTTTCTTTTATTCTTTACAGGTTCTATTCTTACACCTCTTCCTATAGCTTGAAGAATAAATTTTCGTGCATCTGTGCCAACACCTATGTTTATGAACATCATTACATTTGGTCTATTAGAATCCCATCCTTCGTAAAAAGATCTAGAGCCCATTAAAATGTTTATTTCAGAGTTTTCTTCATTTAAATTTCTAAAGAAGCTTTCGTTTTCAAATCTCTCTTGTGCTTCATAACCATCTAATCCTTTTAACCATGTTAATATATCTCCTATTCTAATCAAAGCAAAAGGCCTATCACTTGATTTTAATTTAAGGGCAAGCTCATTCTTATTAGAGCTACTTCTTATAATTTCAATCTCTCCAAAAGATTCTGAATTATAGACATATTTTATTATATCTTCTTTTGTTATATTATTAAGCACATCTAAGTTTAGTTTTAGCTTAGTATTTTCAAACTCTAATTTTAGATCTGTTTTTAGCTCTTCTAGCAATTCTCTCTTTGCTTGTTCAAAATTATTTATTTTAGCTTTTCCTATTTTCTCTAATTCTCTGAAAAACATCTTTAGATCAGCGTCTTCTGTATTAACAGAATTTACAAGAGTTACCATCAAAGGTTTATGATATAGATTAGGGTCAACATTTCTTATTTCATGATAAAACTTTTTTATATAAGTAAGAAGAATTAAAGATTTTAATACCATTTTTTGTTTCTCTTCTCCTGTATAGTCTTCTTTATCATTAAATACTCTTGTTTCCTGTTTTAGTATACATATATGCTTACCATAACCTTCTTTTATAAAAGATGATAGGTTAAATTCATAAGCACATGTAATAATATCTCTTGGATCTGTAAAAGTAGCTGAAAAATTGAATAAAAAGCCATTCTTAGATAGTATTGAATATATATGCTGTCTCTTTGATTCTTCTCTATCTCCTTTATGGGCCTCATCTAAAATGATATACCATTTTCCATTATTGTAATAGTTTCTAAAATCTATTATCTTTTCCTTCTGTATATCACCTATTAAATCTGAACGATAATAAAATATTGTCGGTTGATTATAGAATATTTTAATTTTATGATATTCTCTAAGATCTCTAAAGATAATTTTTTTATCATGGGTTTGGTTAAATTCTTCAATGTGTTTTTTAAACTGTTCAATTAAATCATCTCTATGGGTTAAGAATAAAATATCGTATTCTGGTATCTCTTTTCTATCAATCAATTCTCTTAAAATCTCGATGAGTTTAACTATAATTAAACTCTTACCTGAACCTGTTGCCATCCAGAATGACATACGATTGATAAAATGTTCATATGAAAACTTATTTTCTTCTATTGGATAGTAATCTTCAAGTAATCTCTTGTTTTCATCTAATTTTATACTTAAATCTATATCTAGGCCGTTTAGCTTATACCATTTAAACAATTTTCTTTTTCTCTCTAAATTTACGCTTTCATCTTCTCCATTTTGATAGTCTTTAAAATCTTCATAATACCTATACAATACCTTTATAGCATTCTTAATAGCTTCTTCTTGATAATTCCATAGCTTTTTATCTTTTGAAAAAGATTTTATATCTAGATTGCTCCATGTAGAAGGTAGATTACTAAAATCTATATCGTATATCATATCTTGTAGATATGTTTTTACATTGTTATTCATTTTTTCACCTCCCACCATATTAATGGTTTAATATATTTATAATCTAAATCTTTTGTATTTATCTTTTGTCCATCTTCGAATTCCACGTATTCATCTGTTATCTTCTTTATGAATTTACCTAATACATTAGATAAGGTTTCTGCAATATCTACATTTTCGTATAGTTTTGATAAATCTACTTTTACTTTATTGTTTTCATAATCAATTTCAATAGTTTGAATAAGTTTTTCATCTTTC
>CALKCX010000004.1 GCA_938083015.1 uncultured Microcaldota archaeon | reverse complement strand
GAAGTGCAAGTAATATTGTTGCCAGAGTAAGAAATAATAAGACTAATACTTGGACCAATTATAATTATCCTGGTACTCTTCAACCTAATCAAGTATGGCCAATATATTATACGGTATCATGTCAACAAGGAGAACTTGTATTGATAACAGTAGAAGTCGATCCTAATAATAATATTGTTGAAAGTAATGAAAATAACAATGTTGCTTCTTATTCATTAGTATGTGGTGCTTTATCTTGTACTTTATCCCCTAATCCTATATATATAGCTAATCAAATAGGTGCTAGTAATCAAACAATATTAAATTGTAATGGGGTAAGATGTAGTGGTAATCCTAACATTTCAAACTTGCCTAATTATTTACAATTCAATTACAATCCTATAACGGCAAGTTTGATATTTACATTACTTAATCAAGTAAACCAATTAGTTACAGTTGATATCGATGTAACTCATAATAATTTGCCTTATAAGTGCCAACTTACAATTTCTATAGGTGGGGGGCTTAGCAATTGTAGAAAAAGAATTTAATATTTTCTTTTCAATCTATAATAAGCCGAGGTGGTGTAACGGTAGCATGAGAGGCTGTGGCCCTCTAGGCCCGGGTTCGAATCCCGGCCTCGGCCTATAAGCTTTAAAAATAAGCTTTTATTATTATAAATATGATGTTCATATTGTTGTTAATCTTACCTATGTTGGCCAATATATACGAGCCTGTAGATAAGCCCATAGATGTAGTTTGTCCAGCTGTATACCAACCTGTATGTGGAACAGATGGTAATACTTATTCGAATAGTTGTTATGCAAGAGCAGCAGGAGTTGAGGTATTACATAAAGGAGAATGTGGCGATAATATTGGTGAATGCATTGATTGTAATTACAAAAACCAAGAGAGATTGAAATATCTATATTTAGTTGTATTCCTTAAGAACGATGTTGTAATAGATTTCAATGTATATAACATCAAATCTAATAGATGTGTTAAACATGATCAAGCTGATAAGGTATTAATACTAGCTTTAAATAGAAAACTAATATTCCAAGATCTTCAAGATAATAAATGCTTTAAATACAATGGTGAAACTTTAGTATCTATGAATTGTTCAGAATGTAAATATAAAGCACCAGAACCTATTGAAATTTCAAATACGGAAAATCTAAGTAAATACGATAGAATAGAGATAGATACAAAAACAGGTAAAAGATATGGTATAATCAAAAGACCTATAAAATTACTATTTATAGAATTACCATTTTATACAGATGTAAAAGAGCAGATAGATTAAAAGATATTTGTATTTATTTAACATCATGGTAGAAATAGGAATAGTTGGAAAACCATCAGTAGGCAAATCCACATTTTTCTCAGCAGCAACTTTAATAGACGTGCCCATAGATCCAAGACCTTTTACTACAATAGAACCAAATACAGGTATTGGGTTTGTTAGAGTAGAAGATATAGGTTATGAATTAGGTGTACAATCTCAACCCAGAAACGGATTTATATTAGGAAAGTATAGGTTTGTTGGTATTAAGCTTATTGATGTGGCAGGGTTAGTACCAGGTGCTCATCAAGGTAGAGGATTAGGAAATAAATTTTTGAATGATCTTAATCAAGCAGAAGGATTAATACATATCATAGACCTATCTGGTTCTACTGATCAAGAAGGTCGGTATATTGGTCCAGGTTCAAGAGATCCAGAAGAAGATATTATGTTTCTTGAACATGAATTAGATATGTGGTATAAAGATATATTAGATAGGAATATGGATAGAATACAAAGAGATATAAAAGCTGGAAAAGAACCTTCAGAGGCAATATACAGTGTTTTCTCATCTTTAAGAGTGACTATGCAAGATGCAGAAGAGGCAATGAAAAAATACGATTTAAAATCAGAAGAATTACCTAGATTCTTAAGGATTAGAAGTAAGAAAATAGTTATAGCTGGTAATAAGAAAGATATAGGAAAGGCAATTGAAAATTATGATAGATTAAAGAATAAATATGATATTATACCAATATCTGCAGAAGCAGAATTAGCTCTTAAAAAAGCATCTAAATTAGGTTTGATAAAATATGTTTATGGAGAGGATAATTTTGATATTATTCGAGAATTAAATGATATTCAAAGACAGGCCTTGGATAGATTAAAAAAATTATTACCTACTGGTGTACAGAATGTTATAGAACATTTAGTATATGATGTTTTAGGTTATATAGCAGTATTTCCAGCTGGTAGTAAATTAGTCGATAAAGAAGGTAGAGTATTACCAGATTGTTTTCTTATGAAGAAAGGTTCTAAATTAGAGGACTTTGCAAGAGAGATTCATAGTGATTTAGCAAAACATCTATTATATGGAATAGATATTCGAACTAAGAGAAGATTGGGAAAAGATTATCAGTTAAACCATAGAGATGGTATAGAGATAATAGCTGCAAGATGAAATTTGAAGATATCTTCCGAAAAGAGATAGAAAACGCATACAAATACGAGTTGCCCCGTAGATTATCAAAATATCTTAGCTATAGAGAACTTAGATTACAAGGATTTTATCCAGAACATGGTAATACAAAAGTTATTATTGAACAGCTTAGAATTGGAGATAGGCCTAAGATAAGGAAGTTTAACTATGATATCATAGATAATAAGATGGTATCAAATAGTAAAGAGGCTATTAAGATATATAAAAAGTATTGGATAGGTAATAAAGGTGCTTATAGAAAAGAACAAATAGGTAATTTCGTCATATTTGATGAATACGAAACGTCTTATTTATTAGAAATTTTTGGAGAAAAAGTCGAATTAAGTGAAGAATATTATGTTTATAAGCTATTTAGAGACGCGGGTTATACGGTGAAAAGTGGTTACAAATATGGTGGATTATTTAGAATTTACGATATAGGTTATAATAGAGAAAAAGATCAACATTCCATATTTATTTATAATCATCGCTATGTTATCAATGGAATGTGTTTGCAGAGAATGATTAGAATTGTAGAAAGTGTAAACAAGACTTTGTTATTACCTTATCGAAAAGCCAATAATATTAGACCTGATTTTATTATGAGAAAAAATAACGAATATTATAATGTATATGTTTATAATGAGAACTCTAGAATAGATCCAAGTAAAATATTGGAAAGATGTTTAATAGACAATCGATTGCCATTAATAGCAATATTAGATAGAGAAAACGATGTTTTAAAAATATCTGCTAAAGTATTTAAGATTAAGGACAAATATTTTATTGGACTATTTAGATTAAGAGTATAGCCGGGATGGCAGAGTGGTCGATTGCGCTGGACTCGAGATCCAGTGCCCGCAAGGGTTCGGGGGTTCGAATCCCTCTCCCGGCGTTTATTTTTTATAAAATCTTGCTGTCAAAGTCTTTTGTTCACCAGGATTTAATTTATATCTAGCTATTAGTTTACCTTTATCTATTGTAAAGTCACCGCTTACTTCATATTCATCCCAGATATTTATTTCTATTAAAACATCTTCCTGAATATCATTATTGTTTTTTAATTGTATAGATATCTGTCCGTTGGTTATATAAGTTCTATAATCTTGGGTTACTAAGTTGTTTGAAAATTCAGCTATGTACTCTATAGCATTGTTTTGCCATAGATTAATATTAACAATATTATTCTTCATATAATCCTCAATATCTCTTGAAGTCACCAATATTGATCGATCGTATATATCTAATCTACCTGAAGCTATATCTGTAGGCGTATGAAATGATATTGATAAATCCGCGTAACCTCTATAAACAACATATCTTGTATATGGCATTGATAATACAATATTATTGGTTCTATTTAATTCTAATTCATATTTGGCAATAGATTTAGATAATCTAGATCTTGCCGGTAACATTAGATTTTCTATTTTGTATTTGACTTTACTATCCAATACTCTTCCTTCAACTATTTGATCTTCTTGAGATAGGTACATGGGTTGTATTTTAGGATAAAACTTAGGTAAAAGATGCGTATCTATAAGAGTTATTGTATCTGCATTTATATCTATGTAATTATTATTGTATAATTCAAAACCTATATCTAATAAAGCTGTTTTTCCGTTAACAATCAATATGTTCTTGCCCTTCCAACCAACTCCCGAGATACTTACATAGGTATTATCTAAAGGTTTTATCACTTTCTTATTAAGATCTGTCTCTTTGAATACTACTGAATCTGGAGTTAATCTATAAATAAATCCTTCGCTATCTTTTATTAGTAACATCCCATTTTCAAATTTCTCTACTATTCCTGTTTTCTCATCTTTATTCCATATGAATTTTACCTCTTTACCTATGTAACTAAAATTTTCAATTATTATATAGCGCCCATATACATCAAATATGTTTATCTTTGATAGATCTAATTCATTATCTACCTTTAATACTGCCCCGTCTTTATATATTAATATTTCGGAAGATTTTATGTTAAGGTTAAGAGCGTATAGGAAAATAAGTAAAATTAACAATGATATTATTGTAAAATATTTGTACATATGTTAATTATGTATTTGCTTTTAAAATATTATTGTTCCTGAAAGCTCTTTCTTAGATCTAGCTGGTATTATCACATCTCTAACCAATTTATTATTTTTATATTCCATATCTCCTTCATAATCGATCAATCTTAAATCATCTAAATCTAGAATTATTGATAATTCTTGATTTACATCAGAATGGTTTTCAATATTCATGTTTATTTCAATTCCATGTTCTGTTTGATCTTTTTTCAATGTCGATTTAATAATAGATAATTTGTAAAGATCTATATATGCTGGTTGATCAACTATCAATGTGTCTATATAAGATAATAACATGTTCTTTTCAATTACCCCCATTACGATAATGTTGCCTTTAGGTATTGTAATGTTTGGTGTAAAAGATAGACTTCTATAACATATAGGGTTTTGATCATCGAGATTTGTACGAATAACATTTTTTAATTGGGCCTGAAATGTATATTCACCTATATTTAAAGATGAGATACTATTTGGTGGAATATTGATATTATATAATTCATATATACCGTAATAAGGATCTGTACTATCTAGTTCAGCATCATTTAATCTAAAATCCGAATTCTTAAAATCTATCTTAGAATGATTATATATCTTTGCACCTAGGTTTACCGTAATTACATCATTATAATACATTATTATATGATCTCCTGTCCAATTAATATCTCGAGTAAACATCAATATCGGTGATATTCTTGGTAATACTCTTATTCCATCCTCTTCTATTATAACATCGTATCTACCTATTAAAGAATTGTAATCTATATCATTGAATTTTGTCTCTGTCTCTATAGGTATATATGCACCATCTCTAAACAAAACGTTCATCTATCTCACCCTTCCAGTTATTTTACCGTATAAAACATAATCTTGATTAGCTCCAGAAGGTCTATAATATATCTCTAAAGGTAAATTAATATTGCCACTGGGCAAGCTTATATTAATTGTAATATTAGTAGCTTTACCTTTGCCCAGATAAATATTTTGATTGAATTCTGTACCATTTATGGTAATCTTGACTAAATTTAAATCATAGTCAAAATTATTCCTAATAGATATTATAATATTGCTACTATTTAAAAATAGGTTTTCACAATTTAAAAAATATGGGGTAACACATCTATCTGGTAAAGAGATAGAAGAAGAAAGATAAGATATGAATACACCTGCTAAGAATATTGTAACTATCAAAGCTATTGCATTTATATATAAGAATTCTAAAGATATCTGGGCCTTCATGTTTTTATTAAAGATGTTCTATATTAAAAACATATTCATCTATCTTCTATTTATCCTATCAATAGCTTTACTTATACTTTCTCTATATATCATTCTGTTTCTATTGTTTATTACTACATCTCTGCCAGTTACTGGTGTATACAACATCTGTGCCTTTAGTATACTGCTTAATACCTTTTCACTCTCAGATCTCTCAGCTTGAATAACAGGGTTTCTGTATCTATCTACTCCTATAAATTTAGCTCTATTTTCTTCAAAGCCTCTGGTAAAACTAGGTACTGTTTCAGGGTTTAATGAATATCCATATCCTGTTTGTATCTGATATCTATATTGTTCTTCTTGTGCCAATATATCCCAATTGTATAAGCTAACTTGACTTTCCAATATGTTATTACTTGCCAATGTCCTAAATACAGTAGGAGGTAATATAGGTTTAGTCATATAAGCTAATGCTTTTCTACTTAAATTCATTATTCCGGCCATTGATGTATAAGGTAGTATATAATCTTCAAATAACGTTTTAACAGTAGCTGTATTCTGAGATGCAGGAATGGCCTTAGTAAGTATAAATAATGGGTTTATCACATAGAGAAGTGGTAAACTAAATATTGCTGAGCCTACAGAACCGTATGTTCTTGTGTAATAAGCTCTTTCTTCATAATAACCTGTGTATCTCTCAAATCTCTTTTGATTTAGATTATATCTATCACCTATTATTCCAATTCTTAAAAGTAATCTTTCATTCAAAGTATTCATGACCATTCTTCCAGAACTTTGATCTATATGACCATAACCTGGTAAATCGTAATAAGTACCTACGAATGGAGATAACCAATGATGGAAGAATACCGATGGACGATAAGTCAACAGCTTCTCTTCCCAATCCGATATTAACATACCTTCTGTTGGTCTCATCCAGATTGTTCTATAAGATAACCAGTTTTGAAGATTAGTAAGAACATGAGGTCCAAGTATTCTTTCAAGATTATCTATAATATAACCTAATGGTAGGCCCATAGTTACCATTCCTATAATACTAGAATATAGAGACATAGGATACCAATAAGAACTAATTACACCTCTAAATGGTATTGGTAGAAAACTATAAAGATGAATATATGGCAAATCTGGAATAGGATATCTGTTGAATTGTTTAGCTGAAGTAAATCTATAAACTAAAGATAGATTAGGATCTTTATCATAGAATGATGCTGTATATTTAGTAAACAGACCAGGAGTATCCATAGTAGAAGTCACAGAAAACGATTTATTAAAACCTCTATACAATAGAGAGAAATACCATAATCTAGAAAACATAGATATCGAATAAGTATAAGCTAACATATCTCTAATATAACCTAAAGTTATAGGTTGTAACAAAGACTTAGATGTTAAATGAATAGGTACACCTAAGCGGAAATCTATCAATGTTTTAAGATCGAATCTATATGGTTTTTCCAATAGAAACGTTTTAACAGCAGCATCCATGTTACCAGTTTTTAGACCAAAGTACCTAGTCAATCTTAATCTGTTTATCAAACCTTTTTCATCGTTTGATGTCAATAACAATGTCATAAGATTTGGATCATATTGGGCCAATATATTATTATATACGCCTTCAGTTAGCTTTTTTGTCCTAATTCCTCCTTCTGATGTCAATACTGAAGGTTGATCTAAAACTCTGTACATTGTGTTTAGATAATAAGGATAGAATAGACCACTACCAGCGAAGAAGGTTGCTGCAAGATCTGCACCTCGGTATTCTGTTATACCTGCCCAAACTCCTTTAGGAGACCTTACTACAAGAGCCCAAGCATTCATATAATAACCTCTATAGAATGAAAGTAAAGCATCTTCGAGATTATTCAATTCTTCAATATATTCTTCAAGAGATTGCTCGATATATCTTCTACGGGCCTCTGCTTGTTCCGAATCATCGTTTTTTAAATCTCTATATTCTTGAACTAAATCTAATATTTTGCCAACAAGAGCACCTTCTGCTTCTAAAAACATAGTTTTAATAAACGGATATGAATGTTGCATCATAGCTGCTGCATGTCCAAAATGTTCTACTGCTACGAAATACATGTTTCCATACTCTGTTGCTGCAAGAGTTTTGTTTATTAATAATAGCGATGTTATATCTCTAACAGTAGCTCGGAATCTATCCATTATCGTAGGTCTAAGTTCACCTATTTGCTTAGGTGATTTATTTAATTCTCTTATCACTTCACCAACTCTCATACCTACATTTGAACCTGTATCCATTATCATACCTCTAGTTATAATATTTACCATATCGTAATTATCTACATTCATAGTTCCTATCATACCAGTAATTCCCAATACCCTTGTATCCATTGCGTTTTTATCTAGTTTTGCTAAGACAGATCTTAAATCATGATTTTTTATACGTTGTCTCTGAATATTTGCAATACTATATTCAAATAGTTTATTATTATTTACATATCTCGACATTAGCTTTTTATCTGTATAACCATTTAACATAGAGACTGTTGACATTCTAGCTTCAAGTTCATCAATGAATAATCTGACAATAAACCTTATCTGAGAATCTTCTATATTTGGATATAATTTTACCAATATCTGATGGGCATTTTTTATCTGTTCTATCCTGTCTACCCATTCTTCTACTCTTCCAATCTTTAATACATTATATACTGTATTAAAAGAATCCTTGCCCATTAAAGATATAAATTCTTTTTTTATCTTTGATCCAAACCTTAATTGCATTAAATAGCCTTCAAATAGACCGCTGTGTAAAGCTAATATTACATCATTCATATTTTGAGCGTTTGATCTAAATATTGCCCAATATAAACTATTTAATACGGTCTCTGGATCTTCACCAGTATATCTTACTACTAAAGATGTAAAATGCGGAGATAATATATAAGCTGTCTTATACATTTCACCTATTATTTTACTCGAATAATCCTTACTGCTTTGATCTAAATGTATATATCTGCCAAGAGAAGGAGAGTAGAAAAATATAGAAGTAGATGCAGGTATTCTATAAGAAGAACTTGCAATCTTAAATATGGCCTCTTCCATGTTTTTAGCTTTTTCATCTATTTTTGTTCCAGATCTGGCAAATAATCGTGTATTGTTTCTTCTACCGAAAGTACGTGGTAATAACAACAATTCATCGTCTATTATAATAGTTTCTAAATTATCATATACTCCTGGTAACCAAACAGTATGGCCTCCAAATCCATATATTTTTTTCTTTTCATCTTTTACTATTATAGAAGTATCTTTACTTAATTTTATCCTACGTGTTGCTTCATGACCATTTAGTATAGATGTAACAACTTTTAGATTTAAATCTTCAACATCTATTTTGTCTTTAACAACTGTTTTTGTACCATCATTTTCCCTTACAATATTTGTACCTACTAAATTTAGATAATTGCTTACTACTTGAAATGTAGCTAATGTGTGTGCTAGATGTTCTAAACTATATACGCTATTATGTTGTAATTGTGATACATGTAAATGTTGTTTTTCTATTTCTTGCTGTATCCACTCTACTATATTTCCAAAACTTTTTTGATATACTCCTCTGTTTATACTTAGATAAGCGTAAGTTTCTCCTGTTCTTTCAGCAGCTAGCATATCTCTTTTTTTAACCATGAACATTATAGGTATATCTCTATATTTTATCATAGACATATTGCTCATTGATGTGCTTTCAAATAATCCTTCAATTTTAAGACCTGGATTGTGCTCAGCTATATTCATAGCTGCACTTCTCAATTCTGATTTATTAGCAAAATACATCACATCAGATGTTTGATAAATCTCAGCTTGAAGTTCTTTGAAATCTAACTTATATTTGTATTGGCCAGACATATATCTAAGCATAGGTATACTTGAAAATAGAGTATCTGCATCGTTAACATCGGATATTAATTTAATTATCTCTCTATCTCCCATATCTTCGATTTTACCATAAAATTCTATAGGTATATTTCCTGTTGATAAACTTCTTATAGTTTCTACCATATACCTTTCTCTGGCCCAATTATCCTTAAATAATTGTGCTCTAGCTAATATTACTGCTTTCTCTGTTTCGACCATATTGGATATATTTGTTTGAGGTTGATATTTTTGTACACCGTATTTTATTAAAGCTTTATCCGAATCTTTATGATCTAGAAAATTCCAAGTTTTATCAAGATCGAATTCATGTTGCTGCCATCTTTGAATTATAGATATTATACCGTCTATTACCTCATTTGCTAGACCTTTAGACTTTAATTCCTGTTCAATATTATGTTGATTAGAAGTTATTATATCGAATATTTCCAAAATAGTATTATTATCTATTATATTTTGATATTTAGTTCTAATATTGTCCATAATAGCAATGTTCTTGGCCACTTGTTCATATTTCTGTAATATCTGATCAGTGTTTTCTTTCCATAAAGAAGTATCTACGTAATGTTTAATATAACCTAATATAGGATCGGATGTATTTGATTTATTTAATATTCTTTCTACATCTTTACTTATCTCTGATTGTTCTATCATCATATCTGTGAATACTCTGATTACTACATCTTTTATCATTTCCTCTTGTATACCTCCTTCTCTGGCCAGGTTTATGCTTTGCTCTATATTTCCTGTAAATAACAATCGCATCATTAAATGAGATTCTGTTGTAACTGTATACTTACCAAGTAACTTCATATAGGTTATTCTCATTCCATCCGCCAATCCAGGCATATAATCAATATTACTGTCATATAGCTTGGTAGCTCTATACATTTCAAGCATGTTTTGAAATATCAATGCTACAAATCCCTCTTTAGGGTCTGTAAACATAACATATTGAGATTGTTGATTATTATTCATAGGTTTGTATACTGCAGCTGCCATTTCAGGTAGTTTATTTGATAAACTTATTATCTCTGCTAAGATATTTGCATCGATATAGTCTATTTTACTTTTATCTTTTTCAAGAAGCTCATATACATGATAATTGCTGTTTTGTAGTTTTCTCGACAATATGTCTTTAAGTTCTTCTAATCCTTCTGTAATACGATTCTCTTCTATATATTGTTTTGTCAAATTAATATAACCTGGTATTATAGAAGTTGTTAATTCTTCATATTTATTATTACGCATTATTTCAATCTCTTTTTGATGTAATTCATATATTTTTGTTAGAAGTTCACGGAATTCCTCGCTTTTATCTACATCTTTAAGTTTATCGATAATCTTTTCAATCTCTTTTATTTTATCTTCAGACGATAAATCAGGATTGTCGAGTATTGATTTTATAGATTCGACAAGCTCTGGATGTTTTTTATTAATATATTTATAAAGTACCAGAATAGTTAGGTTTCTAAATAAAGTTAATATCTGTATTTTTATAGCTTCACGTACGTTATCTTTATCGACAATCTTTATACTCTTGTGTTCAACAGGCGTATAGTAGAATCTTTGCAATCTATACCATGCACCTGTAGCTGAAGATATACCAGCTATTGCCAGACCTGTAACAGAGAATAAAACCGGATGGGCCATTCTATAAGCATTATTTAAGACCTTTGCAACTGTTGGATGTAAATTTATTTTCACTTCTTCGACCTT
>CALKCX010000003.1 GCA_938083015.1 uncultured Microcaldota archaeon | reverse complement strand
TAACAAGTCCTAGTCCTCTTCCAGATCAACCTAACAAATAACTTCTGATGTTTTAAATATAGATGATTGTATTAGTATTACTATTACCTGGTGGATATCCAAATACAAATATTGCTCTGTTTGTTTTTATTAGATTTTTTAGTTTATCAAAGTTCTGAAATACTGGTTCATAGTCTTGATATATAGGAAATACTCCATACATAAGATTTAAATAACCTAAAATCTTAGGATTATTCGTTATCGCATATATAGGTTGTCTTGGTCTAAACGAAGATATTTTTCTAGGTGTAGTCCCCATGTAAGTTGGTGCAATTATCGGACATTTAAATTCATCTGCCAATATAGTAGCGCTATAAGCTATTTTATCTTTATAATCTTCTATTACTACTGTCTTTTCTACAATTTCTTGAGCTTCTAAAATAATATTGTTCATTGTTTCAAGTGCCTCTTTCTTATATTTACCTACAGCAGTCTCTTCTGATAACATTAGTCCATCTGCACCTATGATTACCGCATTATATATATCTGTTAATTCTGCTCTTTTAGGAAATGGGGATTCAGTCATAGAAGATAGAAGTTGAGTAGCAACTATTACAGGTATCTTTATGCTTTTTCTTATTATCTCTGCCTGTATCTTAGGTAACTTCTCAGGAGAGATAGATAAAGCTAGATCTCCTCTAGCTATCATTATACCATCTGCTACTTTTATTATTTCATCTAGATTTTTTAGAGCAGATGCTGTTTCTATCTTTGCTATTACAGGTAATCCTGAGAGTTGTTTCATCTTAATAACATCTTGTGCTGATCTTACAAATGATTGAGCAATTACATCAAAAGGCCTTTTCTTTATAAATTCTAGATCTTCTAAATCTTCTTTAGTAATAGAATCTATTGGATAATCTTTATTTCTGATAATAACGGATTTTCTTATCTTTATCGGATATGTAACTAAAGATTCTAAATTATCTTTATCTATTGCTCTAAGCATTACCTTACCGTCATCTATTAAAACAGTATCATTTGGTTCGAGTATTTCTCTAAAAGCTTGTTCATTTGATAATTTTAAATCTGATATACTTATTATGTCTCCTCGATTTAAAGATATCTCTCTACCCGTTCTAATCTCAGGGCCCTTGGTATCGGCCATAATAGTTATCTTTTTTCCAAATCTATTCTCTGCCTCTTGAATGATATCTAACCAATCGTCTATTTCTTTATAACTTCTATGAGAAAAGTTAAATCTTGCCACGTCTACATATTGAAGAAGCTCTATATCAAATTTCTCGTATAATGTCGCCACTATTTTAACAAGTCTCATATATTGATTAGAAAAGCTTTTAATTTAATACGTCATTATAAGAATATGATCAGCGTACCTAGTTTATGGAGACTAAGGGAACAAAGATATAGATTAATTGGAAGTAAATGCGAAACATGCGGTTCTATATATTTACCTAAGAGAACGATATGTCCTAAATGTAGAAGAAAGGGGAAAATTAGAGATTACACAGAATTTAGTGGTTTAGGAAATATAATTACCTGGACAGTAGTCCATAATCCACCAGAAGGCTTTGTTGAACAGGCACCTTATGTATTGGCAATAGTAAAACTAAAAGAAGGTCCAACGATATTGTCACAGATTGTTGACGTAGATCCTAGTAAGATAGAGCCTGGAATGGAGGTATACATGGTAATAAGAAGAGTACAAGAGAGTGGGCCAGATGGTATTATAGCATATGGTTTTAAGTTTACTAAACTCTAATCATACAATTCTAACATTTATCTTATATTCATCTTTTTCAATATAAGCTGAAAAATCTCTATCGTGTAAATATATAATCACGCTTAGTTCATAGATTCCAGGTTTAGCTATAGGTCTCTGAAGATATAGCTTTACAGGTATTTGTTTTGAATTCTGTTTATCGATATACCCTATTTTAAACTCTTCTCTCTTTTTAACTCTATAAGAATCTAAAGATATCTGATCAGAATGAGATATTACATCTAGAGATATTAGCTTTTTATCATTACTAGGATTTTCTAATTCTAACATCATTACTATAAAATCATCTGTTCTAGCAGCTCTTATTGGAACTAATTCATAACTTAACTCTACCCCAGTATTCATAATAAATATAAAAGAGATCTTTTTAAATCTATTTTGATATAAACAGACAAAGTATGCCGCGGTAGCTCAGCCCGGAAGAGCACTCGGCTGAAGACCGAGGGGTCGGGGGTTCAAATCCCCCCTGCGGCATTAGTATCGCCTTATTCCTATTAATTTTAATATCATAACTCTCTCTGCATATGGTGAATTCGAAGATATAATATGGATTTTTGTACCATTATCATTAGCTATCTTTAACCATCTTCTTACTTCTTCATCATCTATAACATAATCTATAAGTATAAGATACTCTAAAGCTCCATTAAGATAATTCACTATTTCATCTCCTATTACTATCATCTCAGGATGTTTTGCTAAGTATATGTCTAATGTTTCTATTAATTCTTTATCTTTAGCTATCTTGTAGTTTTGAACAATCTTTCCAAGTTCAGGTATAATCTCTTTAAGAGAAGAAGTTTCTGCATAGCTCGTATTTATTATGGATATGATGTTTTTATCTTTTAAATAATCTTTCAAGTTATATTTTTCAAATCCAGGACCAGCGATAATGATGTTGTTTGATGTCAAATTATTTAAAATCTCTGCATAGATCTTAGCTCTATCGTTGTTTTCATATTTACTATATGGTATATCTTTATCTAATATAATTTCAAGACCAATAGGAAAAAGCTTAGATATTATAACATGTCTCTCATCTATTAGTATTACATCTGCTATATGCTCTCTGGAATTCTTATAAGCTTCTTCCAATAATTCTTTTTCATATTCTGTCCAATTTTTATATACGTATATTTCACTACCTTCTCTAATATCAAGACTGTGATACCTACCTATTTGTATGTATTCTTCAGGCCATCCTTCTAATATCTTACCAGTTAATCTTACTGAACCAATATCTTTCATATATCTTATTTTCTCTATTTGAATTTTTAGTTTTACAGCTTTTCTTTCATCCATTCCTTCTACTGATCTATAGGTATGGGCCTCTACTATATCGTCTTTTTTTAGTATTGTCCAAAGATACCAAAGATCGTTTGGCCTATCTAATCTTATAAAAGTCTTATCTTTATCTATCTTATAATACATATTTGTCTTTTTCCTTGGCTATGTATACATCTATTTTGTATTTATCTTGAATAACATCTTTAATAGTATCTAATTTTTCTAAAATATATTTAGAATAATGGTATAATATTAGAATACTTGGTTTTATCGTGTTTAAAAACATGTATAGGTCTTGCAATGACATGTGTTTATCGCTTATCATAGTATCGTCTATTGTAATATTGGCTATCATTACATTGGTGGTTTTCTTTAATATTTGATCGCTGTATTTGCCATCAGATGTATAGTATAAATTATCTAATCTTATTCCAAATCCATCTATACCGTGCTTGATCTGAAATACGTTGTTTAAAGATTTATAATTTATATAATTGACGAATTTTCTATGATAAAAATCAATGTGATTCCATACGTCTTCTGTTGTAATCAAATCTACTTTTTTCTCTAATTTACTTGAGTATTCTATCATAGATAATACGTCTCCGTAATGATCGAGATGGTGATGTGTAACAATAATACTATCTATATTTAGTTTCCAATTAAACCTATTTATCTTGTATAATGCTCCTGGACCAGGATCTATATAATAAACGCGATCTCCTGTATCTAGATAAAATCCACCCGTACCATAACCTTCAGGTTGATTTATCAATAAATCACGAGTTCCCCCAGGACCCACTATACCTATTTCCAAAATTATCACCTATTTTAAATATAATGTTAATTATAAAAACATGATAGTAAATCCCTGGAATGTAGAGGGGCAAATTGATTACGATAAACTAATAGAGGAATTTGGTACTAGAAGATTAGATCTTAATATATTTGGATTATCTAAAGATGAGTTAGATGTATTAATTAGAAGAGAGTTTTTCTTTTCACATAGAGATTTAGATAGGGCATTAAAAGAAGGTTTTTTTATATATACAGGTAGAGGCCCTAGTGGTAAAATGCATATAGGTCATTTACCACCATTTCTCTTAGCTAAATGGTTTCAACAAAAGTATAACGTAAACGTATACATAATGATAAGTGACGATGAGAAATATGTTTATAATAGAAATTTGAATTGGGATGAAATAGATAAGTATGCTCGAGATAATATTAAAGATATTGCTGCCTTAGGATTTGATAAAGATAAAACTTTTATATTTAGAAATACAGAATACATAGGTAATATTTATCGAATGGCCATGAGAATAGCTAGAAAGATCAATCTATCTTTGGCAAAAGCAGTATTCGGTTTTAACAATGAATCTAATATAGGCCTAATTTTTTACACAGCTTTACAGATTGTACCTACATTTTTTGAATCTAAAACGTGTTTAATCCCAGCTGGTATAGATCAAGATCCCTATTGGCGTATTCAAAGAGATCTAGCTGAAAGTTTAGGTTATAAGAAAGTGGCAGCAATTCATAATAGGTTTTTTCCATCTTTATTAGGTCCAGATTCTAAGATGAGTTCATCTAAACCAGAAACTGTAATATTCTTAGATGAGAATATCGAGAGTTTGAAAAGAAAAATATACAAAGCTTTCTCTGGTGGACAACCTTCAATAGAATTGCATAGAAAGCTTGGAGGAAATCCTGATATAGACGTAGCTTATCAATTATTATATTATATGTTTGAACCTAACGATAAAACAATATTAGAAATTAGAGATATGTATAAAGAAGGAAGATTGTTAACAGGAGAATTGAAAGATATTGCCATAGATAGAATATGGAAATTTCTTGAAATGTTTAAAGAAAATAGAGAAAAGGTAGAAACAGAGGTCTATATGTATGATGGAAAATTAGCTAGAGAAATGTGGGAAAAAAGATATGATTAGATTTTTATGTAGATCTTCGCATAATATATTATGCTAGATGAAGTTAAACATATGATGTTCTATAATCAAAGAGCAGAACCTGTAATATTAGATAGGTTTATTAAAGGAAAGATAATCATGTTCGTATTTCCAAGTAGTAGAAATAAAGTATTCGTTGATATACTAAAGAAATTAGATAGTTTGAAGATTAATAAAATAGCTATTTCTACAGATAGTATAGATGAAAATCTAAACCTAGCTGGTATGAATAATCTAAAACTAGAAATACTATCAGATTCGTCTAAAGTTTTAGCTAAAAGATTAGGAATATTGAATATAGATAGATTCGGTAGAGAAGTATTTATACCGACGATTTATCTATTTATAGATGGAAAATTAGAAAAGAAAAACACTATATACGATATGGATGATCTTGTTAATTTTCTAAATAGTATAGAAGATCACCTTTAAAAGACATATTTGCCTCAATTTTAGCAACATCTGTTATTAGTTTAACATTCCATATTCCGTTTTCAAATTGAATATACTTATCTTTTATAGTATATAATCTTAAATGGGGCTTTATCAATCCTAAATTAAAAATCACGTCTTCAGGATAGATTAATCTACAGGCCTCTTTTATGCAATTACTTAATCTTATCATATATTGATCGACTTCTGCAAAGTTATAATCTGGATAGACGAAATCTATATGATATCTTGATGGAGTAAACGTAGAATCGTTGTATATTAATGCAAATATAAGTCTTATACTATTATTTCTATCGTCTATATCTAATAAGAAGAATCTATCTGGTTTATAGGTATCGTTTAAATACTTATTAATCGAGTCTATGTATTTTTCAAATTCTACGTATTTTTTTGAATAGTATTGATTATACTGGTAAAGAGATAGAATTGCAAATAAGGCAAATAGGGATGTTAACATTAATAAATATAAGAATGGTCTCATGATACCTCTGTACCTTCTGGTATATCGCGATCAACAGTTATCAATGACAAAGTTTGACCATTGAATGCAGCTAATAACATTCCTTTACTTTCATAACCAGCAATTTTTTTAGGTTCAAGATTCTTTATTAAAATTATCTTCTTACCTATTAATTCTTCAGCTTTGTAATATTCTCTAATGCCCGATATTATGTATCTGTCTTCATTACCTAATGATATATGTATTCTATACAATTTATCTTTACCTGGAATTGGTTCTACTTCTAATATTTTAGCTACTACTAATTCTATTTTCTTAAAATCATCCAGGGTTATCATAATTATTAGATTTCTTTTTATATTTATTTATTATCTTTTCTGATAGATGTATTAGCTCTTCAGGTCCGTATATTTCAACATATATATCGCGATGTTTACCGCTTCTATATTTAGGATTGGTAGCGATTTCTTCTACAACATTCCAGACCTTAGTGTAATAATCTAAATACGAAGGTTCAATTTGAATAATTGGATGACTTACAGGATAGACTATATCTTTCGTATAAAAACTATTTAGACTAGATAATGCAAATGGAAAAGCACCATCTATTAGGCCTAATGTATATGCAAATACAGAACTGTAAAGTAAAGCTCTATGAAATTTATAAATTAGGTTATATATTAATCTATTTCTCTCTACATTTACCATAGCTTTAACTAATCTATTTACTTCTTCATATTCTCTTTTCTTCAATCTACCTATAAACAATTCTGGTTTTTCTCTATCTTTAGCTAGCTTAATAAGATGCGAATACTCTTCATGTTTTCTTATAATTGATTCTATACCTGGGGTATTTGGTAGTATTCTAATAATAACCGGTCTACGTCCATTGTTATTCATATAATAACATTCTAACATCATACTTTCTGTATAGATAACCTCTCTTCTAAAATCTCCTTCTTTAAGTTTAAGAATATCGAATATATATGAGATATACCAGCTGCTTCTATGATAAGAAGTATTTGGATTTAAATCAGCGTGGTCTATTAGGATAAACGTATTTACTTTACCTATCAAAGATGAAGGATCTTTACCTGTTAATTTATCATAATCTTTAAGTTTAACAATTACACTTCTATTAGCTGAGGTATCATGCAAACTAACCCAAAGTTTACCAGGATTATGATCGTAAACAACTTTTTCTAATTTAAGTTTCATTCAATTTGTCTACCATTGATAACTCCATGTTGATTTGGTCTAGATGTAACTAATACTTTGCCATAATCTTTAGTTTCAACAATAGTACCTTTAGTTATTATATTTGCTCTAGTTTCATTAGGATTGTTTGATTGTAATACTCTAGTTATATATGTTTTAGCTACTTTGCCATCTTTCAAAGCTACGTTTATATATAATGCACTTTTTACTTTAACTTTTTTACCACCACCTTTAGTTCTAATAACTTTTCTCTCCTCTTTATTATCTAATTTTGTAAATATCCTTGCTCTACCTATATGGACTTTTACCTTATCTCTATTTGGAACCTTCTTTGCTCCTGTTCCTCTATATACAGTACCTTTTCTAACTTCATGATACATGCTATTAAATTTGTACAATATTTTTTAATACTTTCTTGTTCATATAAGCATCTATTAATTCAAGATAAGGATAGTTTTCCAATATATATTTTTTTACACTTTCTCTCTTATTTTTATCTACCAATACTAATATGGATTCTCCACCAGCACCATGAAATCTTGTTAAAATTACTCCATCTCTTTTGTTTATATCATCTAATATCGAAACGTAATCTTCAGGTTCATATTGTTTATCGATATCCATATAACTCCATATCTCTCTCATAATTTTTCTTATCTCTTTTGTGTATTTAGAAGCTTTTTTATAATCTTTGTTTAAAATCGCTTGAACACCTTGATATTCCTTAATAAAATACTCTCTTATCTTATCTTTTACTTTTTTCTGCTTATATAATTTCATGAATGCCTTAACAGCAATTTCTGTTTCTAGAGAATTACCAGTATCGAATATTAATACCTCTAAATTATCTAAAGCATCAGTTGGTGACACCTTTATACCTAAACGTTTTTTCTTTATATTAGTTGTCTTCTTGTATATTACGTTGCTTTCATATACAGCTGTTGCAAAATCAAAGCCAACAGGAGTTTTACCAGCTTTCTCATAGGCAACTAAGGATAATTTAAAGATTGTATCTAGATGTTTTTTATAGTCTAAACCTGCTCCATGGAATACTGCTTTTATCGTAGACGCTATACTTGCACTGCTTGATCCTAAACCTGTTTTTCCATTTTGATTATTAAACATTGGAGAAGATTGAAGAGAAATAGTCATAGGATTTAGTTCAATTAAATTTTCTAAATATTTAATAGCTACTGCCATTGCCACAGATACCATGTGTTTTGATCTAATATCTGGTCTTTCATCAATATTATATTGTTTACTTATTATTCTGTAACTATCTGAATGATTTATGTTAGCAATAATGCCCATACCATTTTTATCGTATAATCTAGCTACTAATGAAATAGCTGGAAGAAATCTGTTTTCAATCTTAATTTTATTCATCAATAAATTATAACCTCCGAATATTAAGACTTTACCAGGAGAGTTTATCATATTTGAATTAAATAAAGAAAACTTAAAATGGTATCTTAAAAAATTACACGATTTAGAAATATATAATATTTAAAAATGTTTGCCTTTATTAATAAAATGAGACTACTCCAGTTGGAGTGGGAAATAGGTGCTGCCAATTCCTTTAGGTGATTCCAGTTGATCCTGCTGGAGAGCACTGCTATCGGAGTCCGACTAAGGCATGCAAATCTAATCCTACCCTTTGGTAGGATGGTGAACGGCTGAGTAACGCATGGACAACCTACTCTAAGGACCCGGATAATCTCGGGAAACTGAGAATAAACCGGGATAGAAGAGAGATACTGGGATGTTCTCTCTTCAAAAGTGTTGTAGGGAATAGCCTACAACAGCCTTAGAATGGGTCTGTGTGGGATTATGGTAGTTGGTGGGGTAACGGCCCACCAAGCCTATGATCCCTAGGGGCCATGAAAGTGGGAGCCCCCAGAAGGGCACTGAGACAAGGGCCCTAGCCCTACGGGGTGCAGCAGCCACGAAAACTCTGCAATGCGCGAAAGCGTGACAGGGGGACTCCGAGTGATATAGGTCTAAGCCTATATCTTTTTCCAAGTGTAAAAAGCTTGGAGAATAAGGGTGTGGGCAAGACCGGTGGCAGCCGCCGCGGTAACACCGGCGCCTCAAGTGGTGCTCACGATTATTGGGCTTAAAGCGCCCGTAGCCGGTTTGGTGTGTGCACTGTGAAATGTTAGGGCTCAACCCTAACGCGTGCAGTGTATACTACCAGACTAGGGAGCGGGGGAGGGGGAAGGTACGTTCAGGCTAGCGGTAAAATGCGTTGAACCTGAACGGACCACCAGTGGCGAAGGCGTTCCTCCAAAACGCGTCCGACGGTGAGGGGCGAAGGCTAGGGGAGCAAAAGGGATTAGATACCCCTGTAGTCCTAGCTGTAAATGATGCCCACTGCTCCTTACTGATGCTCTGTGCATTGGTAGGGGGTAAGCGAAAGCGTTAAGTGGGCCGCCTGGGGAGTACGGCCGCAAGGCTAAAACTTAAAGGAATTGGCGGGGGAGTACCACAAGGGGTGGATGCTACGGTTTAATCGGATACAACGCCGAGAACCTCACCTGGAGAGACAGCGGGATGAAGATGTGGCTGAAGACCACATTTGACTAGCTGAGAGGTGTTGCATGGCCATCGTCAGCTCGTGGTGTGAACTGTCCGGTTAAGTCCGGCAACGAGCGAGACCCACACTCTTAGTTGCTAATCCTATCTCAGGATAGGATGCACACTAGGAGGACTGCCTGCGTATTCAAGCAGGAGGAAGGAGTGGGCGACGGTAGGTCCGTATGGCCCGAATCTCCAGGGCTACACGCGGCATACAATGGGTAGAACAACGGGATGCCACCTCGAAAGAGGGAGCAAATCCCCCAAATCTACCCTTAGTTCGGATCGAGGGTTGCAACTCACCCTCGTGAAGCTGGAATCCCTAGTAATCGCAGGTCATCATCCTGCGGTGAATATGTCCCTGCTCCTTGCACACACCGCCCGTCAAGTCAGCCAAGCTTGGCTGGGGTGAGGGTCGAAAGATTCGAACCCTGGCTGAGTGAGGGGGGCTAAGTCGTAACAAGGTATCCGTAGGGGAACCTGCGGATAGATCACCTCAAATGATCTATAAATGGAGCTGCACCTATTATCCCAAACAACTGGAGTAGTCTTTTATTCCATGCTAAGAATAGAAAGATTTTAAAAGAGAGATTGTATAATATAATATAGGTGAGGAAGTATGGGTGAAAAGGTAGGAAAAGTACAGATAAAGAAAGAAAAGGGCTATCTCTATTACGTAGGTAAAGATGGAAAAGTATATAGAGTACCTATGAAGTATATGAGAGACAAGGTAAAGAACACAAAGCCAGAAGTAGTTAGCAATGAACAAATAGTTAGAGAGAAGGGCTATCTGTATTTCGTAGGAAAATCTGGATTTGTTGAAAGAGTAAAAGCTAATAGAGGAAGATCAAAGCAATAATTTCTTCATTTTTATCTTTTTTCAATTAACTTTTTAAGTATTTACATACATTAATCTATTGGTGGAAATATGGATGATGAAGAGAAAGAAGATTTAGCTATAGAACCTATAGATTTTGAAGATGAAGAAGTTGAAATAAGTGATAATCTTAAGAAACTAATACCTGAGCAGCGAGGTAGAAGACCAGATTATAGAGTAAGTCAGCTTGTAATAGATAAAGAAGGGAAAACTAAATTTGTTGAAATAGGTGCTATGTGGTCTCAAGAGAGTACAAAAACAGGAGAATCGTTTTACATATTAAGAATAGGTAGATTGAAGCTATTTGTATTTAAGAACAATAAAGGTGAAACAGATGAAAGATCTTGAAGATTTAAAAGGTGTTGGACCTGCTACTGCACAGAAACTTAGAGAAGCTGGGTATGTAAGTATAGAAATGATTGCCAGTAGCTCTCCATATGAAATAGCTGAAACTACAGGATTACCAATAGAGTTATGTAAAAATATCGTTGAACAAGCTAAAGAAGAGATAAGAATAGATGTTATATCAGGATATGAAATGTATAAAATAAGACAGAAAATAGGGAAGATTACCACAGGGTCGAAGAAATTAGATGAATTATTAGGTGGTGGTATAGAAACACAAGCAGTTTATGAATTCTATGGTAAATTCTCAAGTGGTAAAAGTCAAATTGGTTTTCAATTATCGGTAAACGTACAATTACCAGAAGATAAAGGCGGTCTAAACGGTGGCGTAGTATTCATAGATACTGAATCTACGTTTAGACCTGATAGAATAGTAGAAATGGCCAAACATCAAAATTTAGATCCTGAAGAGGTATTAAAGAATATATACGTGATTAAACCTCAAAACAGTGAAGAGCAGATAATAGCAGTAGAAAAATTAGACTATTTACTTAAAGATAAGAATATTAAATTGATAGTCATTGATTCTCTTACATCTCATTTTAGAGCAGATTTCATAGGTAGAGGTAGTCTAAGCGATAGACAACAAAAATTGAATAAACATATACATAATCTTCAAAGATATGCAGAAAAATATAATATTGCTGTTTACTTTACAAATCAAGTTATGGAGAATCCTGGTATAATGTATGGGGATGCAACAATACCTATTGGAGGAAACGTATTAGCACATGCAGCTACATATAGAGTATATTTACGCAAAAGTAAAGATGAGAAAAGAATAGCTAGACTAGTAGATTCTCCTAATCTTCCTGAAAGAGAAGTAATATTTAGAATTACCTCTCAAGGCGTATCCGATTGATATGTTTTGTATAAAATGTGGTAAACCTGCTTTGATAGACGTTTATTGTAAAGATTGTTACATAGAAACAATAGATAAAAGTTTATTTAAATTTAGATTTAAAATGTGTGGAAAGTGTGGAAAGATAAAAGTAGGGCAAAACTGGAAAAACGATCAAAACGCTATAATAGGATATATCGAGGAAAGATTAAATAGATATTTCGATGATGTAAGAGTTGATTTAAATGAAATGATAGTAATTGTAACTAAAAACGATGTTGATATGGAATTTAATTTAAATATTGATTATGAATTGACAATGTGTGATACATGTTCAAAGATTACTGGTGGATACTACGAAGGAGAAATTCAGCTTAGAGGGAAAAATGTTAAAAAATTGACAAAGCTAATAACAGGCAAGTTTGATATAATGGAAAATTATTATTCGGTAAAGGTTGTTAAAACCGGAGTAGATATAAAATTCTTTTCATCAAAGAAAGCATTAGAGGCAATACAACAACTTGGATTATCTTATAGTATATCGAGAAAATTACATACGCAAATAGCTGGTAAGCGTAAGTATAGACTAACAATATTGATTAAAGATGATATTGACAATCAATAATATAATTGCAACCATATTCTTTATAACTATACTATTCTCTTCATCATCAGATAGACCTTTGATATTGATAATGTTGTTAGCGTTTAACATAATTCTAATTGTCCATCGTCTTTATAATATAAATCCAGAACCGTATTGGGAATTACAGAGAGAGCAAGCAACTAAGGGCGTTTTTACAGGTATGCTATATCTTCTAATCTATATTATGTTTGGAATAGAATTAATTATGTATTTAGGTCTATTTACAATAGGTCAATCTATAATAACTAGTATTTTCTTTAGTATATATGAAAGAATACTATGAACAGATATGTAAAAGGAAGTAGAGCTGAGAGAAAACTTAGAGATATGTTGGAAAGTAATGGTTATCTTGTAATTAGAGCTGCAGGTTCAGGTTATTATAGTCCAGATTTAATAGTAATGAAAGCCTCCAGAGCAGTATTGATTGAAGTAAAAACCACATCTAAAAATACCATATATTTTAGAGAAGAACAAGATAATGCTATGCGTAGATTTTACGAAGAAGGGTTTAGAGTATTGATTGCAGTTTATCATAAAGGCAAGTTTAGATTTTACGATTATAGTGATGTACATGATAGAAAGTTAAAATTAGATAGTTTTCATTTTACTGATCTATCTTTGATTTAATTATCATATCGTATTCATAATTTGAATTTTCAGAATCGAGTAATGCTATTATACTGCCACCTCTACCTGCACCACTTATCTTAGCTCCAAGAGCACCAGAAGCTAGCATATCAGCAATTACCCTATCTACTCTTTGATCAGATACACCTATTGCTCTTAATAGCGATTGATTTATATTCATCAATTCTCCTAATCTTGAATAGTCTAAATCTAGAACTTTCTTAAATAAACTTCTGTAAGAATCTAAAATGCTTTCAAATATCTCAGGGTATTTGTTTTTAAATAAGGCCACGTCTCTAACAATATCTTTTGTAGTTTGAAATCTAGGTAAGATTTTTACACCTAATTTTAAGTCAATATCTATAGGTTTATAGGTCGAGTTTTCATATATTATCGATTTATTATGTATGGCCATGATAATATCAACACCAGAACTCTTTTCATGAAATACATTTTCCATCTTTTTAGCTAATTCAAAAACAGATCTATCATCTAATATTATATTGTATTCATCTAATATTGCTCTAAGAATAGCTACACATAAAGCAGCAGATGATCCCATACCAGCAGATTGAGGAATATTCGATTTTATACTATCTATTTTTACACTATTTACTCCTAATTCAGAAATAGCTATATCTAAAATTTTTTGAAGTTCAGGTGATGTATTGGAAAGACCTTTAGATACACTTACTTCTATATATCTGTTTATCGGTATTATTATAGATGGAAGTCCATATACTACAAAATGTTCTCCAAATAGAATTAATTTACCATAACCTCTTCCTACGCCCATATATATTATAAAGCTTTTAAAAATAAGAATTTATCATTATTATAGCAGGGGTAGCCAAGTCTGGTCAAAGGCGCAGGATTCAGGGTCCTGTCCCATTGTGGGTTCGTGGGTTCAAATCCCACCCCCTGCAAATGGACCCTGGGGGATTCGAACCCCCGGCCTCTCCCATGCCAAGGGAGCGATCTGCCACTGATCTAAGGGCCCTTATCTCTAATTTAGAATTTTAAATTTAAAAGTTTTTTCAAAATCTCTAATATGATTGAATTGATGATAACAAATAATATGAAAATCTTCAAATTCCCTATTACGTATTTAATATTGAATATACTAAACGGTAATACTAATACTGGTTGACAGACAAAATTAGAACCTTCCAATTCTATTGTCTTATCTTCAAATAAATCCGGAATTTTATATACGCCTTTTTCATATATGTATTTTCCGTCTACAATACACATATCACCATATGGTTGATTCTCTACAATCTCTGGTGAGAATAAATTAATTATAGTTGTTGCCAATACAAACAGTATTAGATAGATAGAAAATATAATAATACTTAACTTTAATTGTTCTAATAACATTTTATTCAATTTTCTTCTCGTTTCTTCTATTTCATTAACCGTCATGTTTATTCCTTTTTTTAGAAATTCTAAATACTCTTTCCAATACTCTTCTCTTAGCTTTTTATAATTCTTAAAATAATCTAATTTAGAAGACACCAATATCGTGATAATCAAATATAATAGAGAAACAAAATAGATGACCAACATTTATTCTAACCATCTCAATAGATAATTCTTCAATTCGTTTACACTCTTCTCAAGTTGACCATCTCTATTTACTATTATTTTTACTGGTGCCCCTGTCTTAATTGCACATGCACTTAAAACTGCTAGATTCATTTCATTATGTAAAGATATTTCAACTTTATCTTCTTCATCTCTATATCTAGTTACATCTTTTTCTCTCCTTTTAATTATCTCTTCGTATTTTGTAGTAATATATACAAATCCGGATATTTTCATATTGTATATTACACTATCTGGAATACCTGGAAGATATCCAAATTCTGTTTTTATAGATGCATGGGTATCTACCAAGATAAGTTTTTTAGTCTCTTTAGCTATTTTATCTATATATTTGGCTACTTCTATTTGGGCCTCTTCTATTTGAGCAGGAGTAAGTTTTTTCCTAATCTCATCTCTATGATTTACTCCGTATTTTTGCACAATTTTCATCATCTCTGTACCAAATGATATTACCTGTATTTTATCACCTATCTCTTTCATTACTGCCTCTATTGTTGTAGTCTTACCTGCACCTGGTAATCCTGTTATCACGATTATCATACCTTCTCACCAAGTATGACCAACATTTTCGGATAATATATTTTAAGGAATTCAATAATTTGAGGTATAATTCTCTCATAAATAGAGATCATCAATAGAATTCCAGTACCTGTACCTAAAACTAACAATGCATCGCTAATACCTGCAATTAGACCTATTGAGAAAGAACTTAATCTTATTAAACCGTCTATATATTCTGATACCTTTTTCTCTAACATTCTTGGATCTCTTCTATAACCTTCAAGTGTAACAGAAGGATTCGTAGATATCAATTTAGCTACTGATTTACCATCTTGTCCAATAGTCTCTGCCCAGATAACTCCGAATATTAAACTTAATATTGCCATACTTAAAATATGTATAATAATATGTATTAATTCAGGTATACCTAATATTGGAGTTTTGCCCATTATTACTGTTGCTATATAACTATTCATATTATAATCGTGTAATATTGGGCCCATAAGATAGAAGATCTCTCCAATGATTTTTATAATATCAATCAAAATACCATTTTCACTTATAGACATCATAGCTATACCAAGTTGATACAGTATAAATAACAAAGCAGAACTAAATATTACGGGTATAGTGGTAAGATAAAAAAACGGTAATTGAATTTTTCTACTTTGACCAGCTATATTAATAGGTATTGGTAATTTATAAGATTGTATATAAGCTATAATAACAATTGCTAAGAAAGTAGTAGCTATAGGTATTGACTGTATTATAATAAATTGTAATTTATCTATCCCTGTTTGAGATAGAAGATTTGGAAAAATACCTATTGACTCATCTAATAAAAGATAACCTAACAGACTAACAATAGAATAAGATACACCTGCAGCTATAAACAAAGATATACCTGAAGTTAAACCATATTTAGTAGATATCTGGTCTAAATATATTATTATTATAGCTCCTAAAACAACTTGGATTAACACGAGTATAAACACGGATTGATTACCTCTAAAATTATCAGCTACCAATGGACCATTGCCATCTATGCCTACCATAGATATTGCAGAGAATAATCCTTGTAAGATAGCTATTATGATAGCAAATGTTACCTGGGCCTCTTGAAACTTTTTCTGAGATTCTTGAGAATTTAAATCGAATTTTATAGCACCACCTTTTACTAATAATTGTAATAATAAACTGGCAACTATCAAAGGAGCAATACCTAATGTTAATAATGTACCTATTCTAGAAGCTGTTAACGTTGATATAATGTTTACAGACGGATCTGTGACTTTGACACCTATTATATAGGTATGAAACATTATAAAATAAATAAAAAGGACGATAAACGTATACTTGAATTTATCTGCTAAACTTATAGATTTAGGTGATTGAATTGATGGAAGATATTTATGAAAACTGGCCAGTTGCTCTATCATTTATTTAATATCACTACTTTTCCTCCTAATTTCTCTACTTTTTCAATAGCTTTCTTAGATGCTGCCAATACATTTATGATTACTGGCGAATTCAATTCTCCTAATGATAAGAGTTTACCTTGGAATGTAAACACATATTTATCTTCTTGTCTTTGAATTTTATTATTATCTATAAGTCTCTGTATTTCATATAAGTTTATAATAGGTAATTTCTCTTTTTTGACTTTAAAACCTTTCTTACTCTTTAAGAATGCCTCTTTATTACCTATCCAAGAAGTCTTTTCATGTTTCCAAAATCCAGCTTTACCAAATCCCCCTCTATTTCCAGATCCTCTTCTATTCTTAACATTACCTCTACCAAAAGTCCTATGACCTAATTTTTTAGTTTTTTTATTTTTCTTTATCCTTCGCACCATATTACATCATCCTCTTAAGAAGTTCATCCATATCATCTCTTCTTCCCAATGCACCTTTTGGATATCTTTGCTTTATAGATCCCCATCCTTTTCTCGGAGGGTGTAATCTAAACACGTAATTTATTTTACCCCCATTTTTAATAATCTTAATAGTCTCTTCAGGATTAAGATTTGATCTAGTTTTTATCAATGATATCAATGTCTTTTCATCTATCTCTCCATAGGCAACATAGTCTTCTATAACTTTTAACATACCTCTTATACTAGGAGTATCGTTGTATATAACACAATGATTAGGTTTATGTAGTTTTAACAATTCAAGTGTTCTTTTAATCTTAGGTTTCAATCCAAATCTTCCCCTAACTCTAACAATAGCAATCATATTATCACCTTAATATAACTGTTTCAATGCCTTAAATGTAGCAGCTACTAATGCCAATATATTAGACTTAGCTCCTCTTATGCTACTCCATACATCTTTAATACCAGCAAGCGATAAGATGATCTTAAGATTATCATTTGCTACTAATCCTAATCCTCTTGGAGCAGGCATTAATTCAACATAAGTTGCACTAACTTTTGCAGATACTTTTTTAGGTATAGAATGGTCTAAACTACATCTACATTCCCAAGATCCACATCCTAGTTTTACAGCTATTATATTACGCTTTGCTTTATTTATTGCCTTATCTCTAGCTATTGCTAATTCTTGAGATTTAGCAACACCATACCCTATGTGTCCTTTTTCATCACCTACTACTGCTAATACTCTATAAGATGTTTTCCTTCCAGAATCTGTTACTCTTTGAGTTGTCCTAACTTCTAATATTTCAGATTTAAGATTTGGTAAAAGATAATCGACTATTTCATGTTCTAAGATTCGTCTACCTGATGCTAATACTTCATCTATATTTTTATATACGCCAGCTTTTACATCTTTTCCTAATTTTGTCTTAGGTGTCCATTCATCCATTAACATCACCCAATATTTTATTTTTTACAACATCAAAAACATTTTTATCAATTTTAGATTTTTCAATTCTAGATATATCTAAATTCTCAGGAATTTTAATGTCTAATCCAGCTTCTTTAGCACCATATGCTACGAAGAATGCAAAATTATTAGAAGTAGGAGTATGCAAACCCATATCTAAAACAGCTTTCCCTATACCTAAAGACTTTGCCTTTTTACCTATCATTAAACCAACTAGATATGAAGCTGCTAAATTCTTCTTACTTCCTTTCCATCCTAATTTAACAAGATGTTTTCCGTCTATTGTACATAATGTCTTATCTCCTTTTTCATCAAATATAGTTAAAGATGCTATTACCCTTGTATTGGTCTTTCTAGCTACAAGTCTAGGTAATCCTGATTTAAGTAATTTTAATCTCTTAGCATAATTGGTTTTTCCCTCTCTTCTTCTTCTAAAATGTACTCTATATTTAGGTCCTGTTGCCTTAGCCATTTATACCACCCAATCTTGATAAAGTTTCCATCAAAGCTCTTTTACTTTTAATCTCTCCTCCTTTGATCTTTTTATAAAGTATTTTCTTCATAGTACTATCTATTTTATTTTCTTTTTCAAGTATCTTTACTGCATTTCTAAGGGCCCTAACTTTGATTATCCATCTTTTCTTTTTGGACAATCTAGAGTATTTTCCTCCTTTTCTCCTACCAGGGCCTTGTGATTTTTCATCTTTAGATCTAATGTGTTTTTTAACATTTAAAATCTCTGCCACTTCTTTCCATCTTTCCTTTACATCTTTTCTAGTTACTAGACTTGTCTTTATTATTTCTAATGCTTCTTTAGTAGGTTTAATCTTAATTCTGTTTATTCCAACTTTTTTTATATCAGCTAATAATCTCTTAAAAGTAGATACGTTCATCCTTGTTTCACCTCTTTAATTGGATTCAATATGTGAAAGCCCATCTTCATTGCTTGTTCTTGAATAATCATCTTCTTCTTTCTTCCCAATCTACCACTTAATCTTATAGCGTATTTTTCTTTATCAAGGCCTTCTAATTGTTCTATTCTTTCTACAAGTACTTCAAATAATCCAGATGGATGCATACCTCTAAGTTTCTTAGGATTTCTATAACCTATATTAGGAGATTTACCATAATGTTTAACTCTTATTCTTTGTTTATTATCTATACCTCTAGGTTTTCTCCAACTATCAGATATTCTTCTCTTTAATCTATGGCCATCACTTGGACCAATTCTTTTAAAGTCAGGTTTTTTCTTTCTCTTCATAATATCACCTTATATATACCATCTTGAAATATTCTTCTATCTTTTTTACTTATATAAGTAGCACGCTTTATATTAGTATACGCGTTACCTAATTTCTCTTTATCAACCGATGTCAATATTATATTTTGACCTTTGATCTCTACATTTACTCCTTCTGGAATCTTAGCAATTCTAGGTTTTTTCTCACCTAGAAAATTGTGTATTTCAAGCTTACCGTCTTTGTAAACTAATTTAATTGGAAAGTGAAGATATCTAGCTACTAATTCCATTTTGTATGGATTTTTTACCCCGTTTATAAGATTCATTACCTTTCTTTTAACGGTATTTATCAATGCTTTATTTGCAGCTTCTACTTTTAACTCTCCATCTTCTATCCATATCTTAAGTTGTTCACCTTTGAATTCTAACTTATTATTACCGACGTATACTGTATTGCCTTCTACCCGAATGTTATTATCTACAACCAATTTAATATATCTCATAAGTATCACCTAGAATATATAGGCTAGTAATCTACCACCTATTCTAAGATCTTTTGCCTTTTTATTACTCATAACTCCTTGGGGAGTTGTCATTATAAGTAATCCCTCTACATAAGATGGTAAATACCTCATTTCCATAGATATAATATCAAGATATTTTACAGGAGCTCTTGGGTTTATTACTTGGAATTCTCTTATCTTTCCAGGTATTAATCTTACCTTGATCTTTTCCGTATAACCATTGCCTATTGTTTCAAAATTCTCAATATAACCTTCTTCTTTTAGTACACGTAACACATTCTTTATCAACTTATTATTTCTATTCAATACTATTTCTTTTTTACCTACTCTAGCAGAAATCTTTATTTGATTGACGATTTCTGCAAAAGGATCTATTGACATGTTATCACCTAATGCAACTTCTTAAAGCCCAATTTTTCAGCATGTTCTCTAAAACATCTTCTACACATATATATGCTGTATTTTCTAATTAAACCTCTAGTAGTACCACAAAGTTTACACCTTCTTTCTCCTTTACCTTTCATATTATCTATCATATTATACCACCTTAACATCAAAATTCTTAGTAATAAATTCAATAGCTTCTTCTCTTGTAACTCTTTGTCTTTTACCTACCTTTGCTGGAGCTCTTTTTCTTCTACTTACCCTATATCCTGGTTTTATCAATCTAACAGCTACGTCAAAGCCCATAACACCTATTTCAGGCATGTATTTTATTCCAGGAAAATCTATATACTCTTTTATACCTATCGATAGATTTCCTGTTTTATCGAACATATCTTTTTTAATCGTATTTTTTACTGCTTGAAAAGTTCTTTTAAGTATCTCTTCTGCTTCTTTACCTCTTAAAGTTACCTTTACTCCAATTTCTAAACCAGGTCTTATCTTAAAAGTAGGGTTCCTTTCTTTAGCTTTGGTATAGACTGCTTTCTTACCTGTGATTATTTCTAATAATTTTTTAGCATTGTCTAATCTCTCACCAGGACTACCTACACCGATATTTAGTACAACTTTATCTATCTTAACTTTATTCATAATTATCACCTAAGAAAGAACAGATATTTATAATCTGTTCTAATCACTTCTCCTTTATCATTTATTATATCGGCCACTTTCTTACCTATATCTAAGACTTGTTTTATCTTACCTCTAAATCCTCTATGCTTACCTCTCAATACAATACATTCAGTAGCATTATTTTGACTAATAATATTGACGATCTTCTTATTTTCAAGATCAAATATTACAGAATCTCCTACTTTTATAGAATTATCTTCTGATAACAATGTTCTACCATCGTGGAAAGTGTATTGTAATTTACCTCCTTTTACCTTATTCTTACCTATTACTTTTAATAACTTCTTCAAATCTGTCTGGTTTTTAAGTATAAAATAACCATGTTCATCTAAATCTATTCTATACTTTATTCCTTCTATCTCTAGAATATCTTGGAAACCGACTGGAAACTTAGGTTCTGTGATGTATCTATTATCGACTTTGACCTTCTTGTTTCTAAGTATATACTTTACTTCTCTCATATTCATAGCTATTCCCATATAATCTCTAAGTAAAACAGCTATTGGTAAACTGTTATCTATTGGATGAGGTCCTGGAATAGGTTTTATAATATATTTACTAATTTTTCTATGTATTTTTATATGTTTAGGTAAATTTAATCTAACAAGATGTCTAGAATTACTTTTATTGGCCATCTTTTTCACCTCTCTTTATTAACATAACATTAGAAGCATGTATATACAAATTTACCTCTTTATTAGATGCTGTTTTTACATTTATTCCTTCTATTGCTATTCTACCTGTTTTTGTATCAACAGATATCACCTTGCCCTGTTTGCCCTTATGATCACCTCTAACTATTTTAACTTCATCTCCTAATCTTACTCTAACAGTTCTACCTAATTTTTCTCTCAATTCTTTACTTACATTTACGTTTAACATCTTACTTCTTTTATGTATACTATTCATCATACAACACCTTGAGATATAGCAGCAATCTTAGGATATCTCTCAACAGCTTCTCTAGCAACTATACCTTTAATCTCTGTACCTACAGGTACGCCTTCTTCGTTTACTACTACAGCAGCATTATCTTCAAAAGCTATTCTAACACCACTAAATCTTCTATATTCTTTCTTCTGTCTTATTATTACAGCTTTAACAATAGTACTGACCATCTTAGGATTACCTTTCTTTACAGAACATATTACCATATCTCCTACTCCTGCTTTAGGAACTCGAGATCTAACTCCTTTATAACCTACAACTCCTATGATCATCAATTCTTTTGCTCCACTGTTATCGTCACATTTAAGATAACTACCAACACCGAGAACTTTGACAGGTTTTGCTCTCAATGCTTTCATCCTTCTTCACCTCTTTTCAATATCTTATTTACAACCCAGCTTTTAGTCTTACTAATCTTTCTCGTTTCAGCTATTTCTATAGTATCACCGATCTTTAATTCAATTCCATTAGGTACATGTACATGTATTTTACTCTTACTTCTCATGTATCTATTATATTTGGGAAGTTTTCTTATAACTTCTCTAGCAACTACTACTGTATTCTTAGCTTTATTACTAATTACTATTCCTACTAATCTTTGACCTCTAGGTAGTAATCTCTCTTGTTTAAGCTTATCCAAGATCGTATTATTAATAATCTCAAGATCATTCATACTTACCCCTTTTTTATAATAATAGTATATTTTTAAATCTTTTGATCATATACATATAAGTCGCCTCAGTAGCTCAGCCTGGCAGAGCGACCGCCTTGTAAGCGGTAGGTCGAGGGTTCAAATCCCTCCTGGGGCTTTTTAAAAAGATTTCTTTTAATATTTAATATGATAGAACTGTGGCTTATCGTCATATTATTAATTTTCTATAGCATAATGATCTATAATAATTTGGTTAGTATGAAAGAGAGAATAAGAAATTCAGCAGCACAGATAGATGTGTTTTTAAAAAAGAGAACAGATATGATTACTAATCTGGTTGAAAGTGTAAAAGCATATATGAAACATGAAAAAGATTTATTTGAGAAGATTACTGAATATAGAACAAGATTCTTAAATGCTACTAATGTACAAGATAGAATAGAGGCCTCAAATATGTTAAGTCAAACTCTTAAAACATTATTTGCCGTCTCTGAAAACTACCCTGATTTAAAGGCAAGTTATAATTTTACTTATCTTAAACAACAGATAGCTGATGTAGAAAAAGATATAGCTGTAACAAGAGTAGTTTACAATGACATGGTACAAAAGTATAATACTACGTTAAAAATATTCCCTAATTTTATAATTGCTGCGATTATGGGGTTTAAAGAAGAGCCTTATTTAAATCTAAACTTATCTTCTGAAGACAGAGAATTTAGAATAAAATTTTAATTATCTTCTACCTACTCGTCCTCCTCCCCCTCTAAAGCCACCATAGCTTCCTCCTAATGAACCTCCTCTACCAGAACTAGATGAACTTGATCTAGTTCTAATTGCATAACCTTTGGCCATTATATATTTATCTTGAGGTATATTTAATTTTGTCCTTAATTTTTCCATTACATCTTCTGGTATATCTAAAGCTAAAGCGTATTCATACAATCTATCGTATAACACTTTTCCTTGCTCTACATTATAAGAAGGTATGTTAGTAAAATCAAATATGAATTTATACATACCAAGTATTTCTTGATTTATCCGATTGTTTAATTGATCAATACCAATCCTAAGATAAGGCACAGCTTCTCTGTCAAAGATTATTATGAATGTAAATATAATACATAAGATAATTGGCAAAATAGCTAATGTTTTTGCAAATACTGTTAGACCATATATAAAAACTGAAATTAGAATTAAAATTACAATAATTACACCAATGATTTTAAGAAATAAATTATTTTGCTTTCCTTTAAAAAGTGCCTCTCCAAAAATTAAAGCAAGGATTTTATAAGAAAAGAATACACAAAAAAGATTGATAAGATATATCAAAGCACCTAATACGTTATAAATATCTATATTATATCTTAGTATAAACATAATTTCTTCTATCTTTGAATACTCAAATACATAGATAATTACGCCCAAGAATATTAATAAGCTTTCACCGGACGGAAATAAAAGTGGTAATAGCTCATGATTCTTAGTCTTAACATCTATGTTTTGTTTTATATCTTTTAATATGCTGTAAGCATTGATATCTTCTATCTCTTTATTACTCTTATCGTAAAGTTCATAATTATATTTTACCAATGTCATCATCTTTTTATCTAATTCAGATAGATTAGACATATCAAAACGTTCATCAATCTTTCGCTCTTTCTTCAATTCTAAATATCTTATATAAGCTATGGTCTCGAAGTTACCTATAGCATATGCTACATCTATTGGACTTAGAGATATTTCTCTAAGTGGAGTAACAACGCTTTTAAAATATAATAATTTTATCAATAATATAACAAAGGGAAATATGAATAATGTTAAAAGTAAATTTCTCTGTAATATGAAATCTGGTACTGGAAATGTAATAAGTCTACATTTTTCAAAATCTATTTCAACAGATACCGGTGTTATTAAATATAAATCTGGTGCTAAAATCTTACAATTTCTCTCTCCATCTATGATAATTTCAATACCTTGGTGCTTAACAAGCTCATCGTATAGTAAATACCCGTCAATACTATCAGTTATATATTTATATCCGTATTGTATTCTATGGTCACCTGGACCAAAACCATCTAATGCAGCTAAACTTATCTTTTTTGATGAAAGGTTTACTAAACATTTCTTATCTAAGCATCTACCATATTCTGGTGTTACATTGCCACTAAATTCTCTGTAAAATTCTCTGTAAAAACTATCTGGAAATACCCTATACGTAATATTCTCTTCTATAGATAATACGTATTTATTTTTATCTTTCTCTATTTTAATATATACTGATAAGTCTTTTGTTTCAGGTTGATCTATAATATCAAAAACTGGTCTAAGTAAAAATGTAAATATAATTGATAAAAGTAAAGCAATAAATATTAAAGATACCCTATTCATCATATTATCAACTTTGCTTTATTTTGTAATAACAGAAAAACCCCTATATGACCAACTACTCTATAAACTTCATCTCGTCTATATTCTTTATAATTATCTACCATCTTTATTCTAATATCTATGTCATTGAATACTGTTGCATCTGCCCATGGATCAAACTTTTCTATTTGATCTATATTTAATATTTTAGCAATAAATCCTGTATCTCCGTGTATAGAATTTTCCATTCTAAGAAGTTTAGTAGTATCTAAAGTTACATTGCTATCGATGTTTAATTTAAACCTAGCTCTCTCTATTGCTAGAGCAAAATTTTGTTCATCGACATCTTCCCAATCGCCCAGTAATACCTTTTCTTTACCAGTCACATATCTTAATTCTTTTAGAATTCTTGCCTGCATCTTATTTTTCACATCTCCAAAACCTATACCTTGCTTTTTACCATTTACTATACGAATATTAAAATTGTCCAATTTAACATTTCTCAAAGTAAGATAATCCAATATCTCTGCCCTAGCTTCTCTACTTAACATCTGTGCCCATTCATCTCTTATATGTATATGAAACCCTCTATTACCAGAATAGTTTATTGTTATGTTTTTCATTCCAAATTCAAATTTAAGAATATCGTATAATTCAACTACTTCTTGCTTAATATAATCTAATTGTTCAAGATCTTGATCTATATCCATTATTAAATCGGATTTCATATATAATTTATTTGACATAGATTGATAAGGTTTTTGATAATATGCAGCTGAATAAGATATGTAAATAGGGGGATTAGCTATAAGATAATCTCGTAAACTATTTATATCGGGAAACCATAGATGTCTTTTGGCAATCTTTTTACCAAAATCACCAATACCAAATTCTCTATACTTTATATCTGGTACATCGATATTTAATTTCTTATATGCATGTGCGAATATTTTCTTTATAAAATTTCTCTCTATAAGGCCTTCCATCTTAAAGGATTACTTATTTTACAATCCGCAACACATAATCCTAATTGTCTAATCTTTTCACAAGAATACATCTTGTAATTCTTATCTTTAATATGTTCTAAATGATATCTGGTTTTCTTTTCATTAAAATTTGGTAAAGGACGATATAATTCTATTATTTCTTCTATAGATTTACCTATGTTTATCATATACATTCCCAATACAAGTCTTTCGTAATGTCCTATATTTTCTTTAGAAGATATTCTTCTTATTATATTTTCTATACATGGAGGGTACCCTGATCTTATAGAAACTTTAGGTAACCAATCTTTAAATATTTCTCGATAGTATTCTCTATTTTTATCTATCTCAGTTCTTAATTTATCTATAAGTATTCTTGCCCTAAAATCATCGATATTATCTAAATAGACATAACCATCGATAATTTTTTTAGATATAAGATTAGTGGCCATCTTAAGATATTCGGCAATATGAATACGATCTGGTATTGGAAACTTATAATTTTCATCTGTTCTAACTAAATAAGTAGCTATATCTAAAGCTCTGTCTATTCTGTTCATATATATGTTGTATACTAAATGTATAATCAACCTATTTGATTTTTGATCTTCAGGTAATCTATTCCATACTTTATCTAGATTAGCATTATTCTTTTCTTGATCAACTAAATTTCTATCTAAATCCATATATTGATTTAAGATTTTGCTATTTAAAAAAATATATGATAGAAAAGATATCAGAGTCGTTTCTCATAATAAGCATTATCCTATCAATAGCTACAGTCTATAGCTATATCAATAACATGCCCAATTTTAACAGTCTTTTAATTACCAATCTTATATTTTTATCAATACCTGTAATTTATAACTTTCGAATTTTATTTAACATTTTAAAACGAGTTATAAATAAAATATTCGGCAAAGATAGAATAATATTTCAAGATTATAAAAAGAAATTTTCCATATCTCAAGGCAATTTCTTATTATTTATAGCTATAATATGGTTAATTTTTGGATTAATAGCTTCAATACCTTTTTATATGAAAACAGGTAACTTAATAAATAGCTTATTCGAATCTTATAGTGCTGTTACCACTAGTGGTTTTTCAATCATAGATGATATCGAATACGATCTTTATCTATACAGATCTTTACTAGAATGGATAGGTGGATTAGGAATTACATCTTTTATACTAAGTTTATTGAAAGGTACTTCTGGTAAATACTTAGTAAATTACAGTGGAATACAAACAGATTATAGAGATGTATTTAGAAAGATGTTTTTCATATATTTAATATTTACAATTCTAATCATGCTTATACTCATATTAACTGGTAGAGATTGGTTTGATGCAGCATTATTGGCATTGGTAAGTATAAGTAATGGTGGATTTAAAACTATAGACGATAATTTAGATATCATTCAAAAATATATAGTAGGTATCGGTATGTTAATATCTTCTATATCGGCAGTAGTTTACATATATAAAAAAGAACTTAAAGGTGCTTTTATATTTTTAATATATCTCTTTTCAATAGCTTTAATATCGCATTTAACAGGTTTAGATTTAAATGACGCTATATTACTTACGCTTACAACTGCTACTTCAGGTGGTTATGAATTAACTAGACCAGAACTTAAAGACATTCATATATTTATTTACTCTATAGCTATGTTAATCGGAGGTATGGTAGCATCTACTGCAGGAGGAATTAAAATAAATAGACTTTGGGGAGCTATAGTAAACATTCGAAATTATATATTTAGTAAATTCTATAATTCAAAATCTAAGATAGTAAATGAAAATATTCTTATCATTACCCTGTTTTTAGTTACGTATTTAATAACAGTTGTAGTACATCTAATAGAAGGTTTTGGATTAAGAGAAAGTATATTTAATTCTGCTTCTGTAATTAGTAATTGTGGTTATTCTCTTATAGACTATTCTAATACTTCAGATCAATTTAAAATATATTTAATAATGGCCCTTTATATATCGAGAATAGAAATTATCCCTTTCTTAGTATTGATCTTCAAGCTTTTAAATAGATGATATTTATAATATCATGAAGATCTTTGTATTTGGACTAAACCAGATAGGAGAATACATAATTAATGTATTTCGAGATCATCAGATAATAATTAGCGATGAAGATGTGGAACTTATGGAATCTATAGCAGAAAGCTATGAATTAGAATATGTGGATATGAAGATGATTCAAGAAATAGAAATGGATTTTGATATAGCTTTTTTCATTTCCGATAATACCAGTGCAAATGTTATGTTATCTATTCTTTCTCTATCAAAAGGAGTTAAAAACGTAATATGCTATGTAGAAGATGATACTTATAAAGGTATTATGGAAAAAATAGGGGTAAAGGCATTGTCAAAAACAGAGATTGCCAAAAATATAATATTGAGAAGTTTTAAAGAGCCTTTATACAATGCAATATTTATGAATAAACTAGATGTTATAGGTGGAAAGAACTATGCTGGTAAGAGATTAGCTGAATTGAAAAACAGTCTATTTGTAATAAATAAAAAAACAGAGATTATTAAAAACCCCGAATATATAATACAACCTGAAGATACGATAATAGTAGCTAGATTTTAAAAATGATTGAAAAATTTAAATTGCCGAGGTGGCGGAACCAGGTCAACGCGCCAGCCTGGAGAGCTGGTTCCCGTAAGGGTTTGTGGGTTCAAATCCCACCCTCGGCGTATTTCCAAAATCTTTTTAAACATATTGTTACTTATGATAATTATGATAGTAAAACTATTAGGTCATTCTATGGTATATGTAGAAGCTGATGGAAAAAAACTTATCATAGATCCTTGGATAAACGGTAATACTAGAGCAACTGTAAACTTAGAACAGGTATTTAAAATGTCTTTAGATTATGTTCTATTAACTCATGGTCATCATGATCATGGTTTTGATGAAGCTATTGCAATATCTAAAAAAGGTGTAAAACTCGTCGGTACTATTGAATTAACTCAAGAAGCTAAAAAAAGAGGAGCAATTGCAGTATTGCCTATGAATGTGGGTGGATATATTAAAGATGGAAATTTAAAAATACACATGTTTCCTGCTATTCATACTTGTCCATTTGGAATACCTGTTACATATGTAATAAGTGACGGTAAACATTCAATATATCATGCTGGTGATACAGCTGTGATGAAGGATTTTGAAGTTATATCAAAGATCTATCCAAATCTTGATTTAGCTATACTTCCTATAGGTGGTAGATTTACTATGAGTTACGAAGATATGGATGTTGTAAGAGAATTGTTAAGATCTAAACGATATGTTGGAGTACATTACGATACATTTCCTGAGATAAAAATAGATAAAGATCAAGCAAGAAGCTATATAGAGCTTGAAGAAGACGTTAACACATTTAGTTTCTGACCATGAGCTTTCTATTCTGGTTGTTTATAGTCTTAATTATACTAATAATAGTATTTAGACCAATAGTTGTGATAAACCAGTCTGAATTAGGACTAAAGATGAGATTAGGTAGATATGTATCAAAACTTGGACCAGGAGTACACATAATAGTACCTATCTTAGAAAGTATAATAAAAGTAGATCTAAGAGAATCTCTAATAGATATTAGACCACAAGAAGTGATTACCAAAGATAATGTAAATGTTTTAGTAGATGCAGTAGTATACTATCAAATAACAGATCCAGAAAAAGCAGTATTCGGTGTAAGCGATGTTATACTAGCTATATCTCAACTTGCTCAGACTACTCTAAGAGCTAGAATAGGTGAATTAGAATTAGATCAATTATTATCTGCTAGAGAATCATTGAATGCTAGAATGAGAGAAACATTAGATATAGAAACCGATAAATGGGGGGTGAAGATTACTAAAGTAGAAGTTAAGAGAATAGATCCTCCTCCTAAGATACAAGAGGCAATGGCACAACAGATGACTGCAGAGAGAGAAAAGAGAGCAAAGATTACCTTAGCAGAGGCCGATAGACAGGATGCAATATTAAGAGCAGAAGGTTATAAACAATCAAATATATTAAGAGCAGAAGGAGATGCAAGATCAACAGTATTAAAGGCAGAGGCAGAAGCTAATTCTTATGTTTTAAGAATGCAGGCAGAGGCAAGAGGTATTGAGATGAAAGCTCAAGCAGAGGCAAGGGCAAGGATGTTGATTGGAGAAAGTGAAGCTAAAGTTATGGAAATGATAAGAGAACAACTTGAGAAGAAAGGTGGTAAAGAATTGTTATTATATACTTATTACAATAAACTACCAGAATTGGCAAATAATTCTAAATCAATAGTAATTCCATACGAATCTGCTCAACAGGTTAGTTCATTAGTATTAGCAGCAGAATACTTAAAGAGTGATAAAGATAAGTAAATGTTCGAATACATATTATTGATAATAGGCATTATTATATTTTTAATAGATATATTCTTATTAAACACCGTATTCTTAGGTTTTTTAGGCGTATGGATGTTAAGTGCCTCTGTTTTATATTTCATAATGTCTAATCTAGGCCTTGACATTAGTTTTAATTTAGGAATTTCATTACTATTCGGTCTAATACCTTCGTATATTTATTTTAGATATATAACAACATTATACAAAGGAGATGAAAAAGTAGATGTAAATTTTGATGATAAAAAGCTTTTTGGTATAAGATCAAACAAAGGCAAGATAAAGAAAATATTAGATCAAAATAGATATGTTGTAGACGTTGGTGGTGTAGAATGGATTGCAGAATCTAAACAAAAACTAGAGATTGGTGATAATGTAAACATAGATAAAATAGAGGGCAATATATTGATAGTAACTAAGGATGAATGATACATTATCTATTTTTATATTTGATAATCATACTTAGTTTAATTTCATTACCTAAGATCGATCAACCAAATATTACTATTATTAGCTATATTAAAAGCTGTCTATATATTCATGAATATAATTTTATAAATCATCTGTTATTATATGCTAATACTCTTTATAGTATATACAATGGTCTAGATGTATTGTCACGTACAGTTAGATCTCCTAAGACTAAGATTTTAATAGAAATGATTAAAATACTTATTAAAGAAAATCATATTGCGCTTCTTGCCAAGGTGATAAAATTCTATAAACATAAAGACATGTGTATATCTAAACATACGAGAACGGTGATTATACCAATAGAATCTCTAAATTCTTTAGAATACATAAAGTATACTAATGGTATTATAAGACATTTAGGAGACGGATCCTTAGCTAATCGAGTATTATTAGATAAAATAGTAAAAATAGATTTCGATAACGGGACAATGTGTTTAGATTGTAAAGAAGGTAGATTTGTAGTATTATCTGAACATTATGATAGACAACTTGCCTATTATCGAGTAATAGGTGGTGAGTATAAATTAAGTATTATATGTATAGATAGACGACTTCTATCTAAACTTGGTATACTAAGCGATTTAGAACCTGTATTAGATTATTTAAATTTTTGTGAATAATGTGCTGCATTGTAACCTGCTATAGCTCCTTCTGATAAAGCGTTGATAAGCTGTTTAAAAGATCCATATCTAATGTCTCCTGCAGCAAACACTCCTTCTATATTAGTCTGATAATTCTGATCGGTAACAATATAATCGTCTTTTAATTCTACTTGTCCTTTTACTATTTCAACATTCGGGGAATACCCTATAAATACGAATAGGCCATCTATTTTTAAATCTGTAACTTGATTTGTTATTAGATTTCTAATTTTCACACCTTGAACTTGATCATCTCCGTATATTTCTTCTACTACAGAATTCAATATAAATTCTACATTATCCTTAGTCTTTAACCTATCTATATTAGCTTGCTCTGCCCTAAAAGTATCTCGTCTATGAATTAAATACATTTTCTTAGAAAAATCTGATATGAAAATACCTTCTTTTATAGCTGAATCTCCACCACCAACAACAGCAACAATCTTATTTTTATAAAACGGTGCATCACATATAGCACATGTAGATACGCCTTTACCAAAAAATCTATCTTCTCCAGGCACACCTAATTTTTTAGATTTTATCCCCATTGCCAATACTATAGATGAAGAAAATATTGTTTTATCATATGTTTCAATCTTCTTAGCTTTCAAATCAACACTTCTAACAGGAGAATGCTCTAAAATATCTACGCCCAAATATAATAATTGATCTTTAAATTTTTGACCTAATTCTTGACCAGATATTGATTTAAAACCAGGATAGTTTTCTACTAACCATGTGTTTAGAATATTACCACCTATCTTATTAGCATCGATTATCAAAGTATTAGCTCCAGATCTTTTAGCGTATATTGCTGCAGCTACTCCTGCAGGCCCCCCTCCTATGATTACCACATCATATCTGTCTTTTATCTCTTGTTTAGCTTGGAATTTAAACATGTTTGTTATTAGAAAGAATAAAAAATAAAAAACATACTAAAAACATGAATGGAAAACGGATTTTGTGAAAAATATATTAGAATTGGTGGTTGCTATAGTTGTTATAATAATTGTTATAAAGATAATTGATATTATTTTGACGATAAGATAAAGCTATTAAAATAGTATTAAAAAGCTAAAGTCATATTATAAAATATGGACGAAGAAAGTTCTGAATCGCCAGATATAATGTTAATTATATTCATTATATCATTAGTAGTTTTCTTAATATTCACCCTTCCTATTATAATAGTGTTCCTTTTAAACACCTTCTCTTGATACCTTACAATAGATTTTTAGCATTTTAAGCAATTTAGATTTGAAAATAAAAAATATTAAAAGCTAAAATTATATCATAACTATATGGTGCCTGTTAGTTTGATAATTAATGATATGATCTTTATATTTATTGTTTTTATTCTGCTTTTCTTAATAATGGCTATAGGGGCAATTGTGATAAAGTTTTTAATGCCCGATCCGGGATTAAAAAAAGCTTTTATAATTGTAATTATGTTATCAATTGTCGCAATATTAATTTGGGTATTTCTTCGAGTAGTTGAATATTTTTCATACAAGTCATCGTGAACTAAACTTTTTATAGATCTTAAAGAAAAAGCTAAAACAAAAACATAAAAACTTAAGGATAGTATTAAAAGCATGGAAGTATACCTTGCAATACTAAAGATGCTAATCAATCTTATATTCGGTCTAATAATGTTGTTAATAAGTATAAGAATATTCGATCTATTAACAAAAGAGATTGAAGAAATGACAGAAGTAAAGAAGAAAAATCAAAGTATTGGTCTTGTGTTAAGTGCAATAATAATATCTACCAGTATTATGTTAAGTGATATCTTTAGAGAATCCTTTGTAGTTCTCAATATAAATCATTTTATTAAAAGTTTAATTTACGATATACTTAGATTTAGTTTTACTATAATAGTAGGAATAACTACAATATTCATAGCTTATCAAGTATTTAAGTATTTAAACTTAGGTAAGTTTAATACCGTTGTAGAATTAAAAAATGGTAATGTTGCAGTAGCTATGCTATTAGCAGCATATATATTGGCTTTGACTTTACTTATTACGCCAGCTTTAAAGTATTTATTCTTCATAGTCTTCGGATACACTGGTATATACGAGGTGGGATAGATGGATTATGATTCTTTACTAGAATTAGGTGATATAGTCGATATAAGATATCCTGCAAAGGGATTTATAGTAATAAAACCGTATGGTATGATGATAATTAAAAATTTATATAAATTATTTGAAGAACAACTTGAAAAAGATAGACATTTACCAATACATTTTCCAGCTATTATACCTGAGAATAATTTAAGATTAGAAGGTGAACATTTCAAAGGTTTTGAAGGAGAGGTATTTTGGATTACTAAAGCTGGTCTAAATGAGTTACAAGACAAATATGTACTTAGACCTACTTCTGAAACAGCAATATACCCTATGTATTCTCTATGGATAAAGAGCTGGAGAGATTTACCTGTAAAATACTATCTATCAGGAACTGTTTGGAGATATGAGACTAAAGCTACTAGACCTTTGATTAGAGGTAGAGAATTCCTTTGGATAGAAACGCATGATGCTTTTCCAGATCAAGAACATGCAAGAACTCAAATTAATAAAGATTTAGAAATAGCTAATAATGTAATAAAAGATAGGTTAAAACTGGATTTTTTAATGTTTAGAAGACCTGATTGGGATAGATTTGCAGGAGCAGTAGAGACATATGCTATTGATACATTATTGCCCGATGGTAAAGTATTGCAAATTGCTACAACTCATTATCTTGGTGAGAATTTCGCTAAAGTATTTAATATAAAATATGTAGATCGAGATGAAAATGAAAAATATGTACATCAGACGTGTTTCGGAATAGGTATAAATAGAATATTGGCCGCATTAATATATATACATGCCGATGAAATTGGGTTAAGATTGCCTTCTTCAATTGCCCCATATCAAGCTGTAATAATACCTATTGGTGATGTAGACGAATATGTAAATAAAGTCTATAATGTATACGCTAATAAATATAGAATACACATAGATAATAGAGATGGAATTACTCCTGGGAATAAATTCTATTATTGGGATAAAAAAGGAGTACCTATTAAGATAATCATAGGTAAAATTGAAAAAGACAACAATACTATTGAAATATCCACAAGATCTGGTAAGAAAGAGCGTATAGATTTAGGAGAAAGTCTTGATAAATATTTAGAATTAAATGACAAGGATTTAGATTATAAAATGAAAATATACGATGCTAAATCTATTGAAGATGTGGGCAAAATATTAGAAATAGGGGGAATTGCCAGGGCCCCATTCTATAGTATATATAAAGAAGGAGAAGAGTATTATAGAGAAATAAAAGAGAAGTTTAAAGCAGAGATACGGGGAGTAAGAATAGATAAAGATGAAAAACCTGAAGGTCAATGTATAGTATCTGGTAGAAAGGCGGAACATGTTGTATACATAGCTAAGCAATATTGATATGAAGATCTATAAAGTTGATAAAACTCTAATAGAAACTAAGGAATACGATGATAAACACGAATACTTATTAATTCTCAATAAAAACGAAGACGATATAGTTGAAGTTTTAAATAAACTTCAAATTCAACCTTTGTTTATTCAAGATGTATTGCAAGAAGATATTATTAAGTATGAAAATATAGATGACTTAAAAATACTTACTCTATCTCTAAATTCTATAGATATACAGAATAATACGATAAATTCTTATCAATTTTCATTAATTATCAAAGATAATTTATTGATATTAATAGTAGATGATCATACGTTAGAATTCTTAAATAAAATTATGAAGCTATATTCTGTTAAAAAATTCGTTGGCAATATATTTTTATTATACTTAATAATCGACAATGTTATTTCTGATAACTTATTTATATTGGATTACTTAGAGAGTAAATACAAGAATTATGAGCGCAAATTGTCTAATATAGCAATTTCAGAATTAGACCAGAAGTACATATTCAAAATATTCGATATAAAAGATATGTTAAGTATTATAAGAAAACAGAATCAATTTTATAGAGATGTGTTTATAAACATAAAACGAGATTTATTTGATGAGAATACTAGAATATACTATGAAGATCTCTTAGATAAATGGGGAATGTTAAACAAAGATGCAGAACTTCTCGATGATAAAATACAGAATTTTATTACACAGACACTTCTTATTATGAATTTTAGCGCTGCCGAGGCAACTAAACTATTATCAGCTATTTCAGCAATATTCTTACCAATGTCAGTAATAGCCAGTTTATATGGAATGAATTTTGAGAATATGCCTGAACTTAATCATCCTTTAGGTTATTATTTTGCATTGATAATGATAATAGGCAGTGGAATAATTTCGTTTTACATTATGAAGAAAAAAAGATATATTTAAAAACACTTTAGATTAATTTAAAACAGTAAAAATGGGCAAGATATTGATAATATCTGAAGGAGGAGCAGGCTTTCCAGTAATAGAAAAAACAGACGATCCAAGCCCGAGACGTATAGCTTATGTTGATAGTGCCTTTTTAAATGTTGCCACTTCCTTATTAATAGCTGATCGTTTAAGAAGAGAACATCAGGTAATTATAAGATTTGGTGTTCAATACTTTACTAGCGCTAATCAATATCATATACCAGAGAGTTTTGAGAGAAAATATGAAGAGAGATATCGAGAAAGTCCGATATTGAATAGAGAAGATATTGCAAAAATATTTCATGAAATGAGTTTGAATGAAGAATCGATAATAAAATTAACAGTTCTATTATCCATATTTGAAGCGTATTTAAAGCTAACTCAAACTAAGTATACGATAAACGGAAACTCGAATGAAATTATATCGGCTTACAATCATATGGGAAAATTACAAATTCTTAGTCATGATAGTCCAATAAGAAGTGAAAATTTAGGAATGGAATTTGGAAATGCAAATCAAAATACCGTTTTATTAATAAAACATCTTGAAAAAGTATTTGGAATAGAAAGAGTAGATATACAATATGATCAAGGTCCTAGATTAGAGACAAATCCTGATTTAATTCTTAGTTTATTGTCTGGTGATTTGAAACAAGCAAGGTCAAGATTAGCTTCAAAATTAGAACATGTGTTATCATTCTTTTATGCAATAGGGTATAATCCTAGTCTAGATTATCTTCCATTTACAATACCTTATCAAGGAGAATATTACAATGGTGTTCGATATATGTTCACAGATAAAGATAAGGTAAAAGTAGTAAGAACCTATACTGGCCTGGGCAGACCATATTATAAACGACCTATTGATAGAGAAGAATTGATTAAAAATATTAAAAGTGCTTCTATTTATTTTACGTTTCCATTTGCAGTTTTTGAAGGTGAAATGATAAAACCTGTAAAAGATTCAGAACAGCTTATAGATAAAGATCAATTTAAAAGATGGTTATCTGAGAATGAAGAAGAGGCAAAGAAATATGATAAGATAATCGTAATAGAAGGGATAGAAGGAGAGAAAGGTAGTGAACACACAATAGGTTTAAGAGAGAAAATAATTAAACATATTGCTGGTAGTAAATATGTTAGAATCTATAGTCCGGTTAGTTTAGAAAACGGTGATATTAAACGTCTAGATGAATTTGAAATAGAAGGAGATAATTATGAAACTCAATTTAAAAACATATTAAGATATTTAGAAACAATGATAAGACAATGGATAGACAAAATTATTTAAAAAACATCTTATTAAAATAAAAACATGGCCAAGATGAGTGTAATTTTTCAAATAAACGTTGATCCAGATTATTTAGTTAATGTTCAAGAAAGACTTAAAGACAGTTATGATATTAAAGATATTAAAATGGTTGATGTTGGGTTCGGTATAAAAGCTATTCAAGCTCTTTTTATATTAGATGAAGACCAATCTGTCGAAGATATCGAATATAATCTATCTGAAATAGAAGGTGTATCTTCTGTGCAAATCATAAGTATGAATAGATTAGGATAGCCGGGTGTGGGAGTCGAACCCACCTACACCGGTTTCTACTATAACTGGAGCTATCTGCAGCCGGTTGCGTAGCCGCTCCGCCAACCCGGCATTGTTATTTAAAATGTTATCTTTAAAATAATATATGTATCAATATCTCTCTGCATTTTTACTAGGATTTATATCAAAATATCTTGATGATAGAGAATTAGATATAATTGCCAAAATATTGATTTTAATTTCTGTAATATTATGGACCATTTATTTAATTCATTTTCTAGTCATGGGGTTAGCTATTATTCTAGCAGTATACTTTGCAGGTAAAATTGATACTAAAACTTTGAATTTATATTTTTTAGCTGCTATATTAGGCCTGATCTTATCATTAATCTATGGAGAAAACTCTAGTTTTAGATTGGCCCCATTTTTAATATATCTAATAGCTTTATATTATGATGAAAAAGAGATAAAATTGTTTGGTTATGAGAGAATATTAATATATGTGGCCTTACTAGGAATGATGATACTTTCTCTATTGATATACGCTATAGAAGGTATAAAATTAGAAAAATATATTGAAGATTTTTATGCAATTATCTTATTTGATATCGGTTATGTAATAGCAGCTAGATTGGTAAATAGATAATATTTAAAATATATCTTATTATTTATAAATGCCGATTACCACTATAAGTGGGAGGTGAGAATATGAATGAAATTAGAAAAAGTATAGAGGCGGCAATGGCCAATAAAAAGAATAGGAATTTTGTTCAAAGTCTAGAGATGATAATAAACTTCAAAGGAGTAGATTTTAAGAAGAATAGATTAAATCTAAGCTTAGTATTACCTAAAGGTAAAGGTAAACCTAACAAGATAATTGTTGTTGCAGATGAAGTAACGATATATAAAATAAAAGGGGCAAATGTAAATGTAGATTATTTACTAAAACCAGATGAAATAAATAATATTGATATAAAGACTGTAAAAAAGATTGCTAAAGATTCTGTATTTTATGTAATGCCACAGTTTATACCAAATGTAGCTAAAGTCTGGGGTAAAATACTGGGAACTAGGGGAAATACGATATTGCCAATAGTTGGGGATCCTGTAAAACTTGTTGAAGCTGCTAAACATCTTATTAGATATACCTCAAGGGGAAAATTCTTACCTACTGTGCAATTAGTAATAGGTACAGAAAACATGTCAATAGATGATCTATATGAAAATGCAATGTATATATTAGAAGAATTGGATAAGAGAAAACTTAGATCAAATATAAGGTCGATATACTTTAAATTATCTATGTCTCCTCCTGTTAAAGTTAAATTAGGTGAGTAATTATGAGATCAAAAATTTTAAGTAAACAAGTTGATGAACTTATAGAATTGAGTAAAAAGTATAAAACAATGGTCTTGATAAACATAAGAAAAGTCCCAGCTCAGTTACAAAAAAACATCAGGGCCAGAATAGAAGGGTATAGTAAAGTGTTGAAAAAAACTGTGGTAAACAGATTAATTAAAGCTAGAAAAGGCAATTACCAAATAGATTATCCAGTATTGCTTATATTTACAAATCTCACTCCTTATAATGTGGAAAAACTTCTAAGACAAGAGCAATTATCGGTTGCAGCAAAGGCAGGTCAAATAGCTACAGATGATATAATAGTTGAAGAAATGGATACTACTTTAGCACCAGGTCCATCTTTATCAGTACTTAAACAAGCAGGATTAGATGCAAAAGTAGATAAAGGTAAAATAAAAATAGCTAAGACAACAACTCTTGTCAAAGCAGGTCAGACTATAACTAGTATTCAAGCACAGGCATTACAATTATTAGGTATAAAACCATTTAAAATAAGGGCAAAAATAGCTTATGCGTATGATTGGGAAACAGAATTCCCAAGTAATGTATTTGAATTTGATCAAAACTTAGCTAAAGATATTGAAGATTCAACAATACAAGTTGTAAATCTTGCTATAAATACATCATATCCTAATAGCTTAAGTATAGAGAAGATATTGATAAATGCTTTAAATCAGGCCATTAATCTTTCGACAAATACAGGTTATTATTCATCAATGAGTATTGAAAGTATAATATATAAAAACGTATTTATAGGATATTATATTAAAGGTGATAAAATATGAAGATAGACCCTTATGTACATGCAGCATTATTACTATATGGAGCTGGAAAAGAGATAAACTACAATAATCTAAAGAATGTATTATCTGCCTCAGGAATTGAGGTAGACGATGCTAAGATAAAAGTATTAGTAGACGCTTTAAAAGATGTAAATATAGATGAAGCTGTATCTAAAGCTGTGTCTGCACCAGTTGTAACAACACCAGTAACTACAGAGCAGACTAAAGAAGTAAAAGAAGAGAAGAAAGAAGAAAAGAAAGAAGATGACGGAGCTGCAGGATTGGCAGCATTATTCGGATAGTTTCTTTATTTTTCTCTCTTTTTAATCTTTTAAGCTATGTAAAAACATTTAAAATTATCTTATTTATTTTAATAGGGGCCCGTAGCTCAGCCTGGTAGAGCGGTGGGCTTTTAACCCATAGGTCAGGGGTTCGAATCCCCTCGGGCCCGTGTATTAAAACATGTTTTTTACATCAGTAGTTTTTCCACCAGATGCCACGTATAATATAGCTGTTACAAAAGATCTAATATCAATTTTGTCCACATATGGTAATATCTTTTCAAGTTTAACATAAGAATCTAAGTATTTGTTAGAAATAAGTTTTTCAAATAATTCTGAATCCGGAATATTTGAATTATCTACAAACTCTTTAATCCTTTGATAATGTTGTTTATCAACAGCTATAGAATTTCCAATAGCTAATTCAATGCCTTTTTCTAATTCTTGTTGTGTAATGATATAAGGTGGTGTTTGATATTTAAATACTATTGATCTTGAATTACTTAAATTAAGATTTATCTCTGCTAATGCCATCAATACTTTTTTTACAAAATCTTGAAAATCAATATCTGGTGTGTATAATAACTTAACATAATTAATCGTGTCATAAGGAGATATTTTTAATTGTGCTTTTCTTATGTATTTTATCAATGTTTGAGCTTGTTCATATTCCATTCCTGCCTCTATGAATTGACTTCTCATATATCCAATTGCTCTAAAATTATATGTTGAATATATTTCTTTTCTAACTTCCTCTATATAATATTTCAAAACTTTCATAAATCCACCAAAATCTTTATGAATTGAAATTACCTTATTAGTATTCTCTACTGCTTTATAAAATTCCATGTCTGTTAAATCTTGACAAAATAAAGCTTTATAACCTTTTAAAATATCTATATGTTCTTGCTTAAACCCCAATGCCAATAGGCCACTATCAAGAGAAAATTGTTGATTCAACATATTTCTATATATCTTTTCTGTTTAAATATCATTCTCTTGTTTTACCAGTATAAACCATAACTACTTCATCTATAAACTTACCATAATGCGATCTATATTTTTTAAGTTCAGCAATCTTCCTAAAGCCTAGTTTCCTATAAAGACGTATTGCTTTCTTATTCTCTGAGGCCACGTACAGATATATATTTATATAACCTAATCTCTTAGCTTCTGAAATTGCTATTTTAAACATAGTACTTCCTAGGCCCATACCTCTATACTCAGGTCTAACACTAATACTAAATTCACAATTATGTTGAAATGGAGGCCTATCTGGCTTAAGTTCAAGTAAACCAGCTATTCTACCTTTTCTTAAATCTACAGCTATTATGATAAACCTTCTTCCTTCTTTTAATTCTTGTAGTTTTTGATACATCCATTCAAGTTCATCGACAGAATCTACGTAATTCTGTACAGTAATATAAGCACCTTCATCTACTAATTCGTTTATATAATCTGCTAATTCTTGAGGAGAAAACTTCGATAATATGCTTCCATCTCTATCTATGAAAACACCTATGTTATCTATAACTTGTTCAACATCTACTTCTCTCTGAATAGTTTTTACAATCTTTGATAAAGAAGGGTCCATAAATAACACCCAAACAATTATTATATAGAGAAAAAGGTTTAAAAATCTTTTTAATCTTCTTGATAGTATTGATAATCATTATTGTTTTTATAATTCCATTCTTCACTCATCTGCTTAAGAGAATTATACCCAGCTTTAAGTTCTTGATCAATTAAATTGAATTGCATAAACAAAGGATATTTATAAAGTCCAGCTACTATTGCTTGACCTGGCATTAGATCAGGAATAGAGTTAATATCTGTCTGATCTAAATATTCGCTTACATTTTTTATATAATCAAGATCATTTGGATTGACCATTCTTAGAAATATTTGTACGTTTAGTTGGGCCATTACCGTCTGGTTTAAATAGTGTGGTCTTTGAGAGACAATACCTAAGCATAGACCGAATTTTCTTCCCTCTCTTGCTATTCTAGTTAATACTCCTTGCGTTAAGCTATTTTCAATTGCTTCGTTAGATGCTAACAAATGTGCCTCTTCTACAATTACCAATACTGGTGGTATTCTTGGATTATTTCCTATAGACCCCAGTCCTTTTCTATACTTTAATAATTCTTCTAATAAACCGTAAGCTCGTATTACCATTAGATTTTCATTCTGATAAGAATCTGAGAAGTTAATTATCAAAGATCTAGATCTTAGCAAATCTATTTTATTAAATAAATTACTTTCTACACTTTCTGCAAATATACCATATTCTTTTATTTTCTCTAATCTCCATGATATAGCTCTAGCTGTACTATCGTCTTTTTTATTAAAATATTCTATAAGATCGTTGATAGATGGGGGATACCTATTGGAAAGATCTTTAAAAGCATTGTTAAGATATTGTTTTTGTTTTTCACTAAATTCTTCTAAATTTAATATGTATTTGTTTAAATGTTCATTAGGTAATCTTATATCTGAAGAGTCTATTGAAATATACTTCGTTGGAAATTTTCTAGCGAATTTATAGTATTCATTATGCATATCTAGAACAACTACTCTTATGCCTAAATCTTTTTGAGCAAATTCTTTCAATATTAGCGATATAAGATTGCTTTTACCAGCTCCACTCATAGCTAAAACTCCAAAATGTTTTTCTATAAGTTGATATGGGTCTATTTTTATAGGATGATTATAAGGCAATATATTACCTATATGTATTCCATCTATATCCTGTCTTACTCCTAAGATCTTTTCAAGTCTTTCTAATGTTAATCTTTTAACATCTTCCATAGGTTTTGGAGGTACATAAGCATTTGTTACCATCTCTTTATCTAGCTTTCCCAATACTCTTACAGTAGCTACTTCTAAATTATCGTTTTTAGACATAAAAGATAAAAGATCTTCGCGAAATCTTAATACTATTTCATCATTTAAAAGAGGGTTCCAATTCTCTATACCTATGACTCTACCAAATATGTTACTATCTGATATGACGTATTCGTTAATCTTTACCTCTTTTTCAATTAGAAAATCAAAAAAATTATTCGTACTTGATATTATAAAACCTAGTTTTTCCATTCTCTTTTCACCCTTGCAAATTTTTCTGGCATCTCTCCTTTCTCTAGCACAGTACCTATCTGTACTGCATCTGCACCAGCTTTGTATAATGTCTTAAGTTGCTCTTCATTCTTTACCCCTCCTGCGATTACCTTTAGTATTGATTCTGTGTTATTCTTTATCTCTCTTACCCCTTCTAAAGGTATGTGTTTGTCAGCATTACTACCTACGTCTGCTAAGAAAAGCTTAAACCCCAATACTTCTGCTAATGCAGCGAATCCTCCTAATAATTTAGGTTTATTCTGAGGTATAAGATCGACGTCACCTACCCATCCAACAGTACCTCCTGGTTCTACTACAACATAAGCAGTAGGTATTACCTGTATGTTTAATCTCTTTATCATTGGTAATGCTAATAATTGTACTCTTGTTATCCAATATGGATTTCTAGAATTTAATAAACTCATAAAATATATTCCATCGGCATACCTAGTAATAGTAGCTAGATTACCTGGAAATAATACAACGGGAATACTAACGTTTTCTTTTATCATCTTAACCGTGTAATCTAAAATCTCTCCTTGTACTCCAATTGAGCCTCCAACTAATATCATATCAAACCCTGCATTATAAGAAGATATTGCTACTTTAACAGCATGGTCTAAAGATTGATAATCAAGAGGATCTATAACTGCAAATAACAATTTTTCTCCGTTATCTCTTTTTTCGTATAAATATCTAATCACATCCATAGAATTAAATTCTGCTAAATATTTTTAAATATAATACTTCATTTTAATAGATCATGACAAGAAAAGAAATTAAAGTTATGGTAGACGGAGGAGAGGCAAAACCTACTCCACCATTAGGGCCTGCACTTAGTGCTGCTAAACTTCCTGTTCAAAAGGTAATTGAAGAGATTAATAAAGCTACTAAATACTTTAAAGGTATAAAAGTACCAGTAACCATATATTACGAAGGGCAAAATTATGAAATAGAAGTAGGGGTGCCCCCTTCTACAGAATTAATAAAAAAAGAAGCTAATATAGAAAAAGGAGCTTCAAAACACGATTCATATGTAGGTAATATAAGTTTAGTTAAAATTATAGAAATAGCTAAAAACAGTATTGATAAATCTAATTCTAAAAATGTAAAAGCTAGAGTAAAAGAATTGTTAGGTACTTGCCTAAGTATTGGGTTATCTGTAGATGGGAAAAATCCTAAAGAGGTTATAAAAGAAATAGATAAGATGGAAGATGCTCATTTTACTTAGTTTAATTCTAATATCTTATTCTCTGCCCGTATTATCTAAAGATAGTCAGCTAAACATTATAGATATAAAACATTATCAAGGACCTTTGTTTTATATTACTACTCCTGAAGGAATGGTATTATATAATATTAATACAAATACTATAGAACAGATTTACAGATCTCAATATGGAAATATCATTGGAACAGGTTATATCGATATGCCTAGAAGAGCTATATTGCCTACTACAAATGGTATTGTCGAATATGCAATGGTCAATCAAGTAATAGTACAAAGGTATATACAAGGAGAAGCTAATCAAATATATTATTCTAATGGTTACATATATGCTGTACTTAAAAGAACTGGAAGAGAATTTGATAAAATTACAATATTTAGTTCAGATCTTAATAAAATAGGGGAACTTTTAGATATTGGTAAGATTGATGATATATACGCAGGAAAAAGATACTTCGCTGTTAAAGTAGGAGACGTATTGTATATATTACAAGGTAATAATACTGTAAAAATAAACGATCTTAAAACTAGTTCTTTGATCTGGTATGGAGAATCGAAAATATATATACCGTATTATCAACAGCTATACGTAATAAATCTAATGGGAGATGTTATTGATGTAAAATATTTTAATACTTCTGTATTATCTGTTTTTGAAGTTGAAGATCAATATGCGGTACATACAATAGATGGAATATATATGAATGGAAAAAAATTAAATATAGAGCCACCTACGGTCAAAACTAGAAAATATATAGATGAACAAATTGTATTCGTCAATGATGGAAAATACAGTTATCTTATATATAATGGTATACCTGTTGGAGTATACGAATTTCAGATAGATAAAAATTTAATATATATACCTAATCAACGACTGTTTGGTACTAATATTAATTCTACAATATTCTTATACGCTGCAGATTCCTGTTATTTCAATAAAAGAAGCTATGTTGATTATTGTAGAGACATAGAGATAAATTATACTTACTTTGGCACAATTCCAATTTTATTTATAGATAATAATACTATTGGCTCTGAGACTAAAATAAGATGGGGCAGTCTAAGTCCTAAAACATATAATCTTATATGTGTCGCACCATATCAAGGAAATTTTCTAGTAGGTCAATCTGATAAAGTAGATTTGGTAATATTGTCTAAAGGTAAACTAAACCAGTTTATCTTCAACGTATATCATGATGATGTTAAAGTCGATAATTATTATATTACTAAGAATGGTACTGTGCTTAGATTTGAAGTAGCAAATTATAAAAACCAATCAATACAGACGAATATAGAAATATATAGATTTAGTGATATGTTAGAAAATACTACTATGTTTAGAACAAAATCAATTCGATTTGATGAACCCGGAGATTATAAAATAAGAATATATGAAAAATGCCACGAACCTATAGAATATTACGTCCGAATATTAAAAGACGAAGAATTCCCTTGGATATTTATCTTAATACCTTTAATCTTAATTGGGGCAATTTTATTCATATTGAAACGATAACATTTAAATTCTTAAGTAAATTATATAAAATATGTTAGAACGAAATATAGGAGATATCGATAGGTCTCTTAGATTTATAGCTGGAATTGCATTGATGTTGGTCGGTATTATATGGAATCAATTGATATTATTTGTCCCATCTTTCATACTTATAGCTACTTCTTTAGTAGGAGTATGCCCTATTTATTCTATACTAAAAATCAATTCTAAAACCCAGCTTGATCATCCTTATCTTGTACCTGATAACCCCGAGGTACCAGAGATTCCAAATAATACTGAAGAGCCTGAGCAAACTCAGGATGAAGAGCCATTAGTAAGAAGACGAGTGAAAAAGAATGGTAAAAAGAAATAGGAATGTTCTTGTTATTACCTTATATTCAACAGGAATGATCGGTAGTTTAGTAGGACTTACATTGACGTATTCTCCTGGTTTTGAATTGTTAGAACAGAAGTATAATAAGAAATTTCCACCTGTAGCTGTTATACATAAAGCCCGGCCATTATCACCAGTAAGAATATATAGAAAAGTTATGGGCGAACTTAATATTTATCTTTTTATATCTGAAATCTCTTTATCTATGATGCTAGCTCCAATAGTTTATAAATATATAGAAAATGCTATAAAAAAGTATAAAATTACCGATATTATAGTATTAAGTAGTATTGCCGATATAAATTATAATTATGTAACAAATATACCAAATATTGAAGATGTGTTAGAAGGAATGAGTCCTATAAAAGAAGGTGCTATCGGAGGAGTATTGGCATTGTTATTACCTAAAATTCATCCTGAAATAAGATATATAGCTATATTTTCCCCATCTTCAACTAAAAATACAATTGATATAGATATGTCAATATCTTTGATTAGAAAGTTTCAAGAAGTATTTGAAAAGCTATTCAATACTAAAATAGATCTTGATATATCTGTATTAGAGACTTATAAAAAGAGAGAAATAGAGGAAGTAAAATTAGATGTGCCTAAAGAGAATAATATATATAGATGAATATGATAGACATTCCAAACATATTACGTACTAAGACGTTAGAAGAGATATCGAAAATTGCAACATCTATTCAAGATAAGAATACGAGATATTTACTATTAGGATCTGCATTTCTCAAATACAAGCGATACCAATACGCTTACGAGTTTTTAAAACATGTTAAACACCAATATCCAAGATTGTTTTCCTATGCTGCTTTTTATATAGGTAAACATGATGAAGTTTTAGAATCACTTAAAGACAGTAACGATATACTAGATTTAATAATATTAACAATAAGTGCTGCTTATACAAACAAGCTAGATATAGCTAAGGTTAGTTTGGATAAGGCCATTAAAATAGATAAAAACAGGACTTTAGAATTGTTAACAGAATATATAGGCAATATGCCTAAATCTCCTTACAGAGACGCTATATTAATACAAATTTCAAAACTACTTAAGAGGAGATATTGAATCTATTAAAAGCTATATCAAGAAATCTATCGTATATACGAGATACTATTAGAAAATCGCATCTTATCTTTTCCCTTATGATGTTTGATAAATTAGGTTCTGTTCTACCTTCGTCTCCGTGAAATAGTTCTTTTACATACATACCTGCTTCTGTGTATAATCTTGAAAAGTTAGAATATGATGTTATATAATATAATTTTCTATATCTCGTTTTCAAAGCTCTTCTTTTTTCTACTCTTTTAGGCGTATATTGTGATATTTTAATATTTTTAAGACTATTCAATATTGTAATTTCATGTTCTTTCAAAGTTCTATGATAACATAGATAACCTTTATCAAAATGCGAATCCGATACTAATGATCTAAATCTTCTTCTTACTCTACCATAGATTAAAGCTACTACTTTATCATCAATGATAATCTCTGGGGTTACAATATGATTAGACGGTGCTTCTAATTCCATTACAAATGGTCTACCAGCAATGTTAATAGCATCTACATCTTCTCTACCAGATGCATGCATTGTATATTTTTTGGCCCCATATTTATGCTTAAGCTTCTCTCCTATTAACTCTTCGACTGATGTAAAATTTCTCCATCGTTTTTGAGATATATTTGGTTTAAGTTTCCAATATCTTCCAAATAAAAATAATTCAGCAGATTTTATATTTATACCATGTGGAGAGATCTCTATATAGTAATCTGGATCTACGCTATCTAATATAAGATCATATCTTTTTACTAAATCCTGTTTTATAGCTGCTCTTAAAGTAGTCTTTGGTTTTAATAAATATTGACTATCATCAAATCCTATTATATTTATAGCTACTCTTCTTGAAGGTAATTCTGGTAAGTATAGTTTTTCCCATATGTTATTACATAGTTTACATTTATCTGATATGTCAATCAAATCTTCTAAATTATAAATTTGGGCACATCTCTTACATAACATGCTTTTAAATCTAGTATAGCTTATTTAAATTATGTTGGAAATGCAGATTGAGCCTAAAAGCATTAAATTAGAAGATGTTCCTAAGAGGCTCGGTATGTTAGAAACTATGATAAAAGATGATCAAACATATAATGATAAAGACGTACATGAAATATTAAAAGATATATTTAATTTTAGAATTTTAGTTAGTAATGATTTGTCAGAAACTGTTGGAAAAATAGGTAGAAATGATATAATAGAAATGTTCCAAAGATTAACCATTACTGCTGAGATGGATGTACTTGCAGATTTGAATGACAGATTAAACGAAATGTTAAAAACAGCTACTTATCTTGCAGAAACTAGTGCTTTAGGAGCAATAGCCGCTTATCTAGAATTGAAAAGTAGAAAAGAAGAATTTGATATTCAAGATTCAGAAAGAAGAGATGAAAAGATAAGAGAAATTGTAAGACATGTTAAATTAGGAGAAGATGAAAAAACAGTTTTATTGATATATGAAAAATACGTTAAAAAAGACTGGAAATGGTTTAAGGAGAGATTCGGTATAGACGATCAAAATATGATAGAAAGAATGTTAAATAATAGAGGTATAATAGAACAAGCTAGAATTATCATAACGGAATTAGAAATAAGTAAATGTTTAGAACAAAAAGATATGAAGACATTGAGAAGTTTGTTAAAAAGATACGCTATGTTAACAAATAATAAATTGATGATTACGTTCTTAAATAGTGAAATGCCTACTTTAGATATAGTAAAATTGTTCAAAGGAGTATTCAAAATATTAAAAATTGAGTAATGTTTTAAAAGGTTTCTTATGTATATATAAAATGGCTCTAGCCGGTTGGCTAGTGTGTGATATTTGGGTTATAGAGTTTGCTGCAAGCCACCTAGTGGATGGCTCGACTTCCGATACAAGCTCCCGTGGCAAGCTGCGATAAGCCCGGGGTACTCGCATGCAGAGGTTGATCCCGGGATCGGAGCAAGTGCCTGGTTTTTGACCAGGCCAGTTTACGCCGGGAATTGAAGCATCTTAGTACCGGCAGGAAAAGAAATCAAACGAGATGCAGGTAGTAAGGGCGACTGAACCCTGCATAGACCGTCCCGAATCCCCTGTAGTAATACAGGAGGAGAGGTGGGGGGAGCATCCAGCTCTCGACCTGAAGTTGGTTGGAATGCCACACCATAGAGGGTGACAGTCCCGTAGGGGAAGAGTGCTGGAGCGAACCAGAAGAGTAGCTTCCCTTGATTGGGGAGTGAAGATGGGAGGACTACCTTCCAAGTCTAAATATAGTCGGAAGATCGATAGCGTATTAGTACCGCGAGGGAAAGCTGAAAAGAACTCCGGGTAGGAGAGTGAAAAGATCCTGAAACTAGGTGGTGACAGGCAGTTAGGGCACGAAAGGGTACTTAGGTGAAACACCAAGGGGCGACCCTATGGTGTCAGCCTAAGGTCAGTGTCCTAACATTCTTCTCGAAGCAAGAGCCAGGGAGTTCTGGGCAGTGGTGAGACGAAAGTCGGAGCGAAAGCGAATTCCCGCAGTGATAAACGAGGGGAAGCCTCTTAACGGGGGTTAATCACTGCTCAGAGACCCGAAGCCCGTTGCGAACTAAGGGCGCCCAAGGTGAAGCCTATCTTACAGGTAGGTAGAGGCCTGCAACCAGTGCTGGTATATTCCGCTTGGGTGAGGTGCCCTTAGGGGTGATAGGCCAGTCGAGCCGGGCGATAGCGGGTTCCCTCCCAAATGTGTCTCAGCACAGCGTCACCGGAGAGAGTCCGAACGGTAGAGCACTGATTGAGGAAGTGGGGGAGAAATCCCTCACCCCTCTATCAAACTCCGAATGTTCGGACCTCGTAGATGGTGGCAGTGGGGCTTCTCGGGGTAAGCTTGAGAGCCTATAGCGGAACGACGCTACGTGGGGTTAAGGGCCCTAAATGTTGACTAAAAGTGAATCCATAAGAACGACATCTTCTTAGACAGCTGGGACGTAGGCTTAGAAGCAGCCATCGTCTAAGCAACGCGTAAAAGCGGACCAGCCGAGAAGGTGCCGTTCAAAAATGGACGGGGCTAAGTCAACTCCCGATACCCCACCGGTGTTCCTATTTGGAACACGTCGAGTAGGAGGGTGTCCGGAATGCTGAGAAGTAGGGCCGTGAGGTCCTATGGAGCGTTCTGGAATAAATATCCTGGTGACAGTAGCAGCAAACTCAGGTGAGAATCCTGAGGGGCTGATAGAGCAAGGTTTCCTTGGCAATGTTCGTCAGCCAAGGGTTAGGCGGTCCTAAGATGCAGCCTAATAGGTATGCATCGAATCGGAAAACGGGTTAATATTCCCGTCCTAGATAGAGGAGGTTATTACTCTTTCACTGACGCCTGGGGATAGGAGAAGCCAGACCGGTCCAAGCACCGAAGCCTCTGGAGTCTTGTAATAAGGAGAAGGAGGTGAAGGTGTGATGGGGGAACTTCTTCGACTCCTAGGGCCCATGAAAAGGTGAAAGAGGACGACTCTATCTAACCGTACCGAGAACTGGTACAGGTGCTCTAGCTGAGAAGGCTCAGCCCTGTAGGGAGAACCCAGGTAAAGGAACTCGGCAAGTTGGCCCCGTAACTTCGGGAGAAGGGGTGCCTGGAATAGAGTATATTCCAGGTCGCAGTGACAAGGGGGGAGCGACTGTTTACCAAAAACACAGGTCACTGCTAGGCCTAAAGGCTGTGTACAGTGGCCGACGCTTGCTCACTGCCAGTACCCGAACACCCCTTACAAGGGGAATAAGGGCTGGTAAAGAGCGGGGGTAACTCTGACCCTCTTAAGGTAGCGTAATACCTCGTCGCTTAATTGGCGACTTGCATGAATAGCGTCACGACTCCCCCACTGTCTCTACCTGGGACCCTGTGAACTCACTTCCCGGTGAAGATGCCGGGGACTCCCAGTGGGAAACGAAGACTCCATGGAGCTTTACCGCAGCCAGATGTTTCGTCGTCGATCTGACTACAGAGAGTAAGTGGGAGCCATCGAAGCTGCCTCTCCGGGGGCAGTGGAGGCGACGATGTAACACCACTTAGTTAGATTGACGATGATTACCCTATTTAGGGAACAGCGTCTGGTGGGCGGTTTGGCTGGGGCGGTACACCCACGAAAAGGTAACATGGGTGCCCAAAGGTCTGCTCAGACGGGTCAGAAATCCGTCGTAGAGGGATAAAGACAAATGCAGGCCTGACTTCTTCCCTAAAAGCGTGGGAAGAAGAGGGGAAACCCGGGCTTAGCGAACAGTAATATCCTTGTAGTGGGGGATTACTCTGTCAGACAAGCTACCCTGGAGGTAACAGGCTCGTCGCGGGCGAGAGTACATATCGACCCCGCGGCTTGGTACATCGCTGTCGGCTTGGGTCATCCTGGCTGTGTAGGAGCAGCCAAGGGTCGGGTTGTTCATCCGTTAAAGACCCACATGAGCTGGGTTCAGTACGTCGCGAGACAGTACGGTAGTATCTACTGGGAGTGTTGGTCTTTGAGAGAAAGGGACCATTAGTACGAGAGGAACATGGTCCCGGGGCCTCTGGTGTACCGGTTGTGAAACGCACTGCCGGGTAGCTACGCCCTAGAGGATAAGACCTGAAAGCATCTAAGGTCGAAGCCTCTCTCAAAACGAGAGACCAAAGTCCGCCCATAGCAGATGGGTTTGATGGGGGGAACGTGTAAGCTCTAAGGCTTTGCCGAGGAGTTCAGCGGATCCTTCCCAAAGGACTAAACCTCTATAACCCAAATATCACACACTCCAATCGGAAGCCATTTTTTATTTAAAAACATGAATTTATTCTAGATTATTTAAAAAACTTATATCTTCAATAAGATCATGGTGTTATTTAGTAGACAAGATAGGGTAATTGTAATAAACAATAAACCAGAGTATATACAAAGAATATTAGATTATGATTACATAATAGGCAGAACTCCATCTATAAAAGCTATTATTCACAATGATTCTGGATATCAAAAACTTTTCTATGGATCGGATGAAATACTAATACCGGTATATAAAACATCTCAAATAGAAGCTGATGTAGCAATAAATCTATCTTCATTTAGATCTGCTTATAATACTACTAAGGAATTACTTGATAATGATTCAATAAAAACAATAGTAATTGTAGCAGAAGGCGTACCTGAAAGAGATATGAAAGATCTTATATACAAAGCTAAAACTCGGGGAAAATTGATAATTGGACCAGCTACATTTGGAGCTATTACAGTTGGTGCACTTAGAGCTGGAGTAGTAGGCGGAGATTATGATAATATTGTTAAAAGTCGATTGTATTCACCAGGTTCTGTAGGTATAGTAACTAGAAGTGGTGGATTGTTAAATGAAATGTTTAGAATTGTAGCTAGAAATAGTAATGGAACTAGAGAAGGAGTTGCCGTAGGTGGAGACGTATTTCCTGGATCTACTATGCTAGAACATATATTAAGAATGAATCAAGATCCGGAAATAAAGATGATTGTAGCTATAGGTGAAATAGGGGGCAAAGAAGAGTATAGATTAGCTGAACTTGTAAAAGAAAAAGTAATAACAAAACCTTTAATAATGTGGATTGTTGGTATATCGGCAAAACTGTTTCCTTGGAATGTACAGTTTGGGCATGCTGCAGCTAAAATGGGATCTGAGATGGAAGGTGCAAAAGAGAAGATGGATGCTCTTAAAGATGCCGGTGTGATAGTACCTGATAGTTTTAAAAATATAGAATACGAAATCTCTAAAATATCGAATAGATTAGGTTTAACAGTTCAAGATAGTTTTTACAATCCCTTACCAATTGATTTTAAGATAGCTATTCAAAAGAGAATAGTTAGAAGACCTACAACGATAATTTCAAGTATATCTAAAGAGATAGATGGGGAAATAGCCTATAATGGTGTACATGTATCTGAACTTATAGATCAAGGTATAGAGGAAGTAATAGGATTGTTATGGTTTAAGACAAGATTATCTGAGAGATTTAAGAAATTCATCAAAATCGTATTAGTTCTTTTAGCAGATCATGGACCAAATGTATCTGGGGCCCATAATTCTATTGTAGCTGCTAGAGCAGGAAAAGATCTTGTAAGCTCGGTAGCGTCTGGAATGCTTACAATAGGTCCTAGATTCGGAGGTGCAATAGACGATGCTATGCGATATATATATTGGGCTGTAAAAGAAAACATACCTGTGCAGAAGTTTATAGATATGATGAAAGAGAAAGGTGAGAACATACCTGGAATAGGACATAGGGTAAAATCTAAGTATAATCCTGATAAAAGAGTAGAATTGTTGAAAAAATTTGCTGAACAAAATCTTAAATATAAAAAATATCTAAATTATGCTCTTGAATTAGAGAAAGAGATGCTTAAAAAATCGGAAAAATTAATATTGAATGTTGATGGTGCTATAGCTGCAATATTACTTGATATGTTAGAAGAAGAGGGGTTTGATTTAGAAAATATGTTAAATCTAGGTTACGGAAATGCTTTGTTTGTTCTATCAAGAACAATAGGACTAATAGGTCATGTTATAGATCAGAAAAGATTGAAACAACCTTTATATAGACATCCGGACGATGATGTAATGTTTTTATAATTTTTCTACTCTTTTAGCTTTTCTCTCATTTATCAACCATTCTCCTTCTTCTCTCTCTATTTCAATAATCTGACCTTTCTTAAAAGGACCTCTGCTATTACCTTTTAAATCAACATATTGATCCACATCTTCAATTATTTCAATTTTAATATTTAAATCAAGATCAAGCATTCTAAGCTTATGTTCATTAATCGTATTCTTAATATCTTGATATAATTGATATTCTTGTTCTGTCAATCTATCTCTAAACAATTCTTTATTGTTCAATACATTTATAATTATCTTTCTAATTCTAATATTTATTAGCTTTTCATAAATATCTAATAGATTATTGTAATACCTAGCATGAACATGATTTATATCTTTAGAGTATTTTAACTCGTCTGCTATTTTTTGAACTTTTTTATATAAAGATTCGTCTATTTTTACCGGATATTGATCTGTATTTTCATTTTGAAATAGTTGATGAAGATTTGCTATAACTTCTTTTATCTGATTATCATCCATCTATCTTCTTGAACTCTCGATTAATCTCTTTAGCTCTTCTTGTAATAACCTTTTTCTCTCTTGTATCTGTTTTTCTTCTTCATCTATTTCTTTCATTTTATTTTCCATTTCCAATATATAATTTTCAAGTTCGGCAATATATTTATCTAATATCTCTCTCTGGGCCTTTGATTTAATATGTTTTGCCTTATCTTCTACATCTCTTAGAGTTTCTATAATTCTATTTAATTCGTCATTCATCTTTATCTTCATATTTTCTAATTCCATTAGTCTATTCTCGTATTGTGAAGCACTCTTTTCATATTCCTCATATTTCCTATTCATATCCGTAAGTTTAGCATAAAGCTCTTCAAGTCTAGTTTCTAATCTTTTATACCTAGTTTCAAGTTTATTAAACAAAGATTCTAAAGTTTCAATCTGAGATTTTAAACCAGCTATATTTCCTTCGAGATCCTTTTTCTTATCTTTTAGATCATCTATTTCATCTACAAGTCCTTCTATTTCTCTAAATTCTGCTAAATAAGATTTTTTTAGATCTTTATACATGCTTTTTATATCGTCTAATTTATTACTAAACTCATCAATATCTTTTCTATACCCATCTATAGATTTTATCAATGACTTAATCTGTTCTAATAGTTGTGATGTTTCATTATCTATATTTGGTATTGTATTGGATAACTTATCAGATATTCCTAAAATGTTCTCTTCAAGTTCTATAATATAATCGCTAAGATTGTTTATAACAGCTTCATTTTCCTGTCTAAGCAAATCTAGTTTTTCTTTAATTATAGCTACTCTCTCTTTATCTATATTCATAATTTCTCTCTTCAAGTTTACTATTCTCTTTAAGATTTCTGAACTTTGTTGATATTTAGTTTTAACTTCAGGTTTTTCTTCTCTAGGTTTTTCTTCTTTAGTTTCTTCTTTTGTCTCAACTTTTCTCTTTTTCTTCTTCTCCTCAATATTATCAGGACTTTCAGGTAATTTAATCAATCTTATGTAAGTACCTGAAAGTTTACTCTGAATTTTTACATATCCATTGCTTTCCAATATCAATACCCATTCCTTTACCTTATCTACGTTCTCATTTAGAAGATTAGACAATTCTATCAGATCTATATTATCTTTATCTTTTAGAATATTCAAAAGTTGATCTATTTTAGTATTTATATCGCTCATATTCGCTCTATCTTCCAAGATCCTGATAGTTTTCTAGCAGCTTTCCTAAATACATCTTCTACCAAAGCTTTATCATCAGATTTAAGATATATTGAAAATATTGCTTCACCTGCCTTTACAATTGCCCCCCTATCAACTGGTTTACCAAAAGATCTTCTCATACCTTTTTGAATTCTATCTGCCCCAGCTCCTGCTAACATCCTATTCTCTCTAATAACAATATGTGGATATTTTCTAACTAATAATAAGAAGTTTCCAGGTATCTTAGTTTCAAGATTTTTTACTATTACCTGTCTAGCAGCTTCTATAGCATTATCTCTATGTAAATAGGTATCGCAAGCTATTAAATCGTATCTTATGTTATAATCTTCAGGCTTACCTACACCATTATGGATTTGTTTCAAATCTTTATGAGGTAATGCTTTAACATAACTTTTAGACATGTTTTTTCTACTCCATCTACTCCAAACTTGTTTTTGAAATCTATTTCTAATAGTCCTAGCAGGTCTTAATCCCATGATCTTTTATTCTTTAGAAGATTTTAAAAGTCTAATGTTTTTAGCTGGTAAATCTATTGGAATAACAGTAGGTAAATCCAGTAATACGACTGTGTATATTCCTTTTTCAGTATTAATAGCTCTTATCTTTGCTTTTTCTCCAGCAAATGGCCCTTTTGTTATCTCTACTATATCACCTATATTTATTACCTCTTTTTCTTCATGTATTAATTTCTTTAAGATCTGTTCTAATTCCTCTTGAGTAATAGTCAATATCTCTTGAGATCTTAATTTAATACCTTTTACACCAGCAATTGCACTTTTTACAGCATCTTGATTATCTGCTTCTATAAAAAGATAACCTTTAATTTTAGGATCCATATATATTGCCCAAATTCCTTCTATCTTTAGATCTAATACTCGCTTATATATAAGTTTTGCTACAATATGGGCATCTCTTGTAACAACAGGTAATACGTATATCATTTAATCACCGTTCTTATTATAACATCAAATAACGCGGATAATAATACTACTAAAACTCCAATTAGACCTGTTACAAATGTTATTAACATTATTTTTTTATACAGTCCTTCTACTTCTAATAAATCAGGTTTTCTTAATCTTCTATAAGTAGTAACTAAACTATCCATCTCTTCTTTTAGTTTTATCATATCTTTTCTATTCCAAGAACATCTTTTATATTATGTTGATCTTCATAGAAATCATTTGGCAATGTAACGCCTGCTAATACTACTAATACTCTTATAGATGATTTTTTCATATCAGGTTCTATTCTAGCACCATGGATAATATGTGCATTAGGGTTAATTCTCTTTCTAGTCTCTTCAACGATATAGTTTACCTCTTGTAATACCAAATCTTCTCCACCAATAATATTTATCAATGCCCTATCTGCAGTAGATATATCTACATCTAATAAAGGATTAGATAATGCTGTTTCTATTGCCAATTTTGCCCTTTCTTCTTTACTTCCTTCTAATGCCGATTCTCCTATTGCTATTACTGCATACCCTCCATTTTTTAAGACTGTTGTCAAATCTGCAAAGTCCACGTTTATCAAACCTGCTTTTACAGACATCTCAGCAATAGTCTTAACAGATCTTGCCAATACTTCATCAGCTATCTTAAATGCCTTATCTAAAGGAAGATCTTTAGCTATATCTAGAAGTTTATCATTCTTTATTATTATCAACGTATCTACATTCTGTTTTAATTTCTTTATACCAGATATCGCATTTTCCATTCTAATCTTACCTTCGGCCTGGAATGGCAAAGTGACTACTCCAACTGTTAAAGCACCTACGTCTTGTTTAGCTATCTTTGCTATTACTGGTAATGCTCCTGTACCTGTACCACCCCCCATACCACATGTCAAGAATATTAAATCGGCACCATTTAAAGCTTCTTTTATCTTAGCTGCTGTTTCTTGAGCAGCTTTCTCTCCACATTCAGGATTACTACCACACCCTCTTCCCTTTGTCAACTGTTGACCTATTAATATTTTTCTATGAGCTTTTATACCAAGTAAATGTCTAGCATCAGTATTAGCAGCTATTAAAGTAACATTATTAGCAGGTCTAAATTCAAATAGTCTATTAATTGTATTCGATCCACCTCCACCTGCACCTATTACCATTATCTTTTCCTGTTCTTGTTCTATTAACTTTAAAATTTCCTCTTCATCTTTACTAACCTCATTTTCAAGTATCATCTCGTCTGTGTTTTGATCTGCCACAATCATCACCTATAATGTTTATTCTATAGTTATATTTTTAAACTTAAGCTTTACATCATAGTTAGAGATGGATTTTGATAGTAAAATAAAACAATTAGAAGAAGAAATAAGAAGAACTCAAAAGAATAAAGCTACTGAAAAACATATAAGTTTATTATTAGCTAAGATAGCGAAACTTAGAAGAGAAAAACTAAAAATGGAGTTAAAAAAAGGTGGTGGGGGCGGATTCGATATACCTAAAACAGGAGATGCACGTGTTGTATTGGTCGGTTTTCCTTCTGTAGGTAAATCTTCTCTCTTAACTGCTTTAACTGGAAAAGAATCTAAAATAGGTTATTATGCTTTTACAACTGTTTCAGTAATACCTGGAATATTAGAATATAAAGGTGCTCAGATACAAATTCTAGATCTTCCAGGTATTATCGATGTAAACAGGGGAAGAGGTAGAGAAGTGTTGTCTGTTGTTAGAACAGCAGATTTAATACTTTTAGTTGTTGAAGCAAATGCTGTAGAAAAGCAATACCAGGCACTTGTCAATATGTTACACCAAGTTGGTATAAGACTAAATAGAGAAAAACCAGATATTCGAATAAGTAAAAGAGATTCTGGCCCTATGAAGATTTTCAATAGATCTAATTTGTCGGAAGATGTAATATTAGGAGTATTAAACGAGAATGGTATACGAAGTGCAGACGTATATATAGGCCCGAATGTAGATTTTCAAGATTTAATAGATAGTCTAGACGATTCTTTAGTATATATAAAATCAATACTTGTGATAAATAAAATAGATATCATCGAAGATATAAATAGTCTTAAAAATAAATACCCTGAAGCAGTATTAGTAAGCAGTTTTATGAGCGATACTTTAGAACAACTTAAAAACAAAATATACGAAAAATTCGAATTTATAAGAGTATATACTAAATCTTGGAAAGGTGATATTAGTACTGAACCTCTTATATTGAAGCGAGGTGCACGTATATTAGATGTGTGTAAAGCAATACATAGAGATTTTGAAGAGAATTTCAAATATGCATTAGTTTGGGGCAAATCTGTAAAATATCCTGGACAAAAAGTAGGACTAAATCATGTTTTAGAAGACATGGATATTGTTCAAATATATGTTGAATAGTTTAAAGATTTTCGTACATATAAACATAGCGGCCATAGTCTAGTGGTAGGATGTCAGCTTCCCAAGCTGAAGGCCCGGGTTCGAATCCCGGTGGCCGCATTATTTTTCAACTTTCCAAACAACAATACCATTGTGTATTCTATCAATTGTTAAACAATCACGCGTTTTAATATTGCCCCTGTCTACTACATATTCTATACCTTTACTCTTTAGAATTTCACAATCAATAGTATGGTTTTTCAACATATTAAACAATTCTCTATCTGTTAATCCAATTTCCATTGCTGGTGCTATACTTATGTTATTGCTCATGAATAAAATTATAAACATATCTCCCATTGTCATTGATAGAATTTTTGTATTGTTAAATCTAAGGAATTCAAGGGTATCATTACTAATAAACAAATCGTGATTAACTGTAAATAATAATGCTGAGAGAATAGCTACTATTCCGTAGATTGGTGGTATATTCGGGGCCTTTATAGAAGAAGCTAATACAAGAACAAAAGAATCTAGAAATCTAACTTGATTTAATAATAAAAAATACAGGCCTCTGATTAAACTAATACGTGAATTATTGTTTAACAACCAGTAAAATACCAATACGCCAAATGCAACATTAGAAAAGATTAAAATTGGACTCATGTTTTCTGCTATTGTAAAATAAAATCTAGCTAGATAAGTGTAATGTAAAAATGTAAATATCTCTGTAAAATAATTGAAGTTACTCCAAATTAACCAGAATATTAAAGATATGATAAAAGCATAGCGAACTTCTCTAAAATCTAAATAAGGAATAAGAAAGATGAAAAACAAGTAATAGCTAATACCTATAAATAGAGAAAGTAAAAATCTAAAATTTGAAATGTATGGTAGAAGTACGACTAAAAAACCAATCATATTTGAAGGTTTAGCCGATAGTATACGATAAAAAATTAGATCTATTAAAAAGATCAATAGTAAAGCACGTATATGTTGAGGTAAGTGCTGTGTAACATATGTGTAAACTACTATAAATATTAACATACTTGTAAACTCCCAGAATTTTACAGACCAAATTCCAAAAAGCTTATAAGTTATTCCATATAATACATCCCATATAGGATATATAGGAAAACTAAACGACCATTCCATTATGTAAAACTCTCTATAATCTTTAAATCTACCGTCTTCCCATGTTCTTAGATGTCTAAGAAGATCATCTTTAACAAATATTGGTGTAATTAATGTATATATTAATAATAATGTTACTATCATATAATATTCTGCATTGAATTTTCTAAAGTCAGAATCTTTTACTGCTAGTAATGGTAAGAAAAATACGTAGATTAACTTATATCTCTCTCTACTATCTCTATCTGGCAATATTATCAATTCAGGAAACCCAGATTGATACTTAGCATACCTAAATGACAATGCCCCATCTCCGTTATTTGATATTAACTCATCTTCTATTTTAAATTCAGATCTAAGAGCTTTAAGTTTATTGACTATTAAATACTCTAAAACATATGGCTTTAGTAGCAATAGATAGATTAATTTAATTAAAAAACTCACCCTTTACATACACCTCTTACACATCGTTCACCGAATTCACAATCAGTATCATCAATACAAGCTTTTTCAATTCTTGATATTATCGTCGATGTTTTATTTTCCATCTTTTCAGTAGCATTTTGAGTAGTACTTATTAGCATAGATCCAACAATCATTACAGCTGCTATTATCAAGACTAGTAAAATGACCATTTCAAGAGATACAGCAGCTTTCATAAAATTAAATTATTCATTTTACTTTAAAATATATATGTAAACAATCTTTATCAAGAAGATTTAAGAGATAATATTTTGCAAAACAATTTTTTTAAAGATTATTTTGTAAAACAATCAAAAAAACTTGGTGGGGTGAAATGATTGAAAAAAAGATAAAGGCCGAATTCTACGAGAATTTTAAGAGACTTTTAGAATATCTTAATAGAATTCCTAATCTTTATAAATACGACGAAGAAAGAGACTATTTGGCATTATCGATATTTCGAGCAAAATATATGTTAAAAAATGAAGATCGAATAGAAGAGCATCCAGAAGATGTATATAGAAGAGTAGCTTCATTCGTTGCAGCTATAGATAATAGTAATGATAAAGAAACAATAGCTAAAGAATTCTTTGAAATTATGAGAAACGGTTATTTTATACCTGGGGGCAGAGTATTAGCTGGTGCTGGTGATTATAGATCAAAGACATTGGCAAATTGTTTTGTATCAATTATAGAAAACGATTCTATAGAATCTATATTTCAGACAGCATATGAAGCCGCTAGGACCTATTCATACGGAGGTGGTATTGGTACAGATATATCTGTATTAAGACCTGCAGGGGCAATAGTTCATAATGCCTCAAATACATCAACTGGTGCAGTATCTTTTATGTATCTTTATTCTCTAACAACCGGTTTAATAGGTCAACAAGGCAGAAGAGGTGCCTTGATGTTAACTATAAATGTAAAACATCCAGATATAATCAATTTCATTCTTTCTAAATCTTTTCCTAATTACGATGTATCTATGGCAACTAATTTAATTAAACAAGATCTTGGTCTAAATGAAGAACAAGCTAACATCGTGCAGAAAAGGTTGATAGAAAACTTCCAAATAAGATACGCTAATATAAGTATTAAATTTACAGATGAATTCTTTCAAGCATTGCAAGAAGCTTTAAATTATAGAGGAAAGATCTTAATGTATCAAGTTACGAATTACAATATTCCTAAATACGATCAAGATTATGTAAATGTGCATTATAGTTATGATATTCCTTCAAAACCTATTGATAATTACAAATTAGTTAAAATTTTTGACGATGAAAAACATTTATTAGAATATATGAAAATTGATGTTGATTTGAATGATGTTTGGAAAAGAGATATATACGGTGATTTCATAGTCAAATTAAACAATCAAATCTATGCTATAAGAAGAGCTGGTGATTTTATGACAATATTTGCTAGTCAAGAAACCGGTGAAATAAGAAATTTATACAACGCCTTAGATATATGGAATCTGTTTGTCATAGGTAATTATAAATTTGCAGAACCTGGATTAATATTCTGGAGTCATATGGTGAAATACAGTAACAGCGATTACATAGGTAGGAAGATAATTGGTACTAATCCTTGTAGTGAAGTGCCTTTAGAAGACGGTGGATCTTGTAATTTGGGAAGTATTAATCTTGTAAGATTTGTAAAAAACCCATTTCAAGAAAATGCAGAGATCGATTATGAATTGTTAGACAAGATAATAAGAATAGCTATAAGGTTTATGGATAATGTTGTAGAATGGAATACCCATATGAATCCATTACCTAAACAGAGAATGTCTGCAAGATTGACCAGAAGAATAGGATTGGGCGTAATGGGCGTTGCAGATATGTTAATGGCCATGAGATTAAAATACGATGAAGAACAAGCTATTGATTTAGTAGAAAAAGTAATGCGATTTATAGCAAATAAGGCCTATTATTATTCTGTAGAATTGGCAAAAGAGAGAGGTGTGTTTGAAGCTTATTCCAAATCTATATTAGAATCGCCATTTATAAAAGAAAGTATTGATTTAGATATAAGAAAAGAGATTGAAAAATACGGTCTTAGAAATGTGGCATTACTATCAATTGCTCCAACAGGTAGTATTAGCAATATCGTCATAGCTTATGTAGATTCAGATAAGATATACACAGGAGTAAGTGGTGGTATAGAACCTGTATTTAGCATTTCTTACACAAGATATTCGGAAAACCTAAAGAAGACATTTCACGTATTTCATTCTTCAATTAGATATTGGATGGATAAAAATGGAGTTAATACAGATAATCCTGAGTTGCCCGATTATCTTACTCGTACTGCACATGTAATAGATTGGATGAAGAGAATTGAAATACAATCTAGAATACAAAAATACGTTGATCATAGTATAAGTTCAACAATTAATTTACCTGAAGATGTCCATCCAGATACCATATCGAAACTTTATATAGAAGCTTGGAGAAAAGGATTAAAAGGAGTGACCATATATAGAGAAGGAAGTAGATTCGCTATACTTAATACTAATAGCAAAAAATCTAGAGAATTAGAAGAATATAAAAAGACAAAATTTGAAGTTGAGCTTTATGATCCTATTTCAAAAACTGTAAAGCGGGCCATAATAAGCGGTTTAGAACCTTACATTAAAACTGATGGAACGATAACAACTGTTTGGCATGAACATCTTAAAAAATGGACTCTAAAAAGCAATCCAAAACCTATAGATAAGCAAGTTATGAGTCAATGTCCTATATGTAAAGAGTATACTTTGGTAATAGAAAATGGTTGTCATGTATGTCTAAACTGTGGTTATGGTAAGTGCGAATAACAATGAAAACGACTATTTTTATGGAAACATCAGTAGCTTTAGCAATGTATACCATAATTCCAGAGCAAGATTTGATGAAAGGATATGGAAAATACAAACAGAGATATGAATATCTTAAAAAAAATGGACAAGGTATTAATGATAGAACATATTTAGAAAGATTATGGCAAGAAATAAAATCTAGACAAAAAAATTATCCGATATACAATTTGGAACTTAAAGATAATCCTATAGCTGTAATATTCAATACGAATAGAGAATTTTACTCTCAATATACAAGAGATTTACTTATTAGACACTATCCAGATAGAGGTCATATATTTGTTAAACAAGAACTTGATGAGTATAAACAAACTATGTTACATAATCCAGATTATATAGAATTATTTGATAGTTTATTCATGTTAGCTCAATACGTAATTGCTAACAAAATACGTGTAGAATTAGCTCAAGTACTGTTAAATGAAATACTAAAAACTCATTTTAATACTTAATTTAGTGTAATTTTTAATAAAAAATATCACAAAACGGGGGGAGAGGTCACTTCCAAGTTTGATTTAAATGTTTGATATTAATTTATTTTTGTAAATATTACAAGTTTATCTTAAATTATTGTAATTTTTACAAATGCGGCCGGTTGTTAAAAACCTGCATCTGTTTTGGGACTGACCCCTCTCCCCCTTTTTAGTAATTTTTAACAAAAAATTTCACTTTTAATATAAATTCAACATTAGAGAATAAGTTATTACTACCAATATCGATAACAATAGAGTATATAACATACTAAACTTATATCTATATATCGTAGATAACATAGAAATACCTCCACCGACTATTATCAATGGTAAATACCCTAACACATATAATTCAATTCCAATTAACTTATTTGTAAATTTGTATATATAAGCATATATTATAGGAAGTATTAAAAGAGAGATCAATATTGTGTATTTGAAAACATCTAATTGTAATTCTACTTCTCTTTTAAGATTAATCATATTTATAAACGATTCTAACCATTCTACTACTCTTTCATGAGAAGAAATGCCCGAATAATATATGTATTCTAAATTTGTTATAAACAATCTAATGTATTTTGAAGGTATACTATAAAACATTTTAAATATCTCTCTTACACTTACCCCATTTTCATACATATTTAAAGCTCTCTGTGCAAGTAGATTCCAACCAATTATGTTATATTTTACAATTCTTTCAAACAGTATCTTTAGATTGAAACTAGGTAGGGATGATATTACCAAGGCCACGTCTAATATTGATTTCTCTAACCTATCAATATATACTTTTAATTTTATCTGATCTAAGTTTAAAAACAATAAAATTATCGATGTGATTATATAAAATATTAAAATGTAAAACATTTCTATGTTTGAATAATAGGCAATTATCAATACTAACCAATTAAATATCAATGGATTTAAATCTAGATGACCGTCAATTAGATAATTGGTAGGAATTATTAAATACACTGTTAATATAAAGACCAACAGTATCATAGGAAATAAAAATACAAACAATGGAATAATATCTGGTATAGGTTGTTCTGAAGCTATAGACATAACAAGAATAGTAAAGCCATATACAGGTAATAAAAGCATAAATACTACGTAAAATTGTGATATAGTTTGCAATCTATTTCCAAACTCTTTAAATTGAAACATCTGATCTTTCAATAATTGCATTCCTAGTTGTTTTAACTCTCTAGCTGAACCAGTTAATAAAGAATTAATCAATTGAAATATTGTAAGTCTAATCTCTTGATCTAAGAATCTATTGCTAAACGATAGCAATACGTTGTTTATACTTTCTCCTTGTTCTATTTTTTCTAAATACTGGGCAAAATACTGTTTTAAAATCTTACTATCTTTCATAGCTAGTCGAATAGATTCTGCTAAAGTAAGTCCTATTAACAATCCAGATCCAATGTTTATTATAAATTTAGGTAGATCTGCTTTAATATTATTAGTCACCATTCTATACTTAAGAAAAGGGTACAATAGAAGAATACTTGTTATTATCAAAGCTATAAACAAATACGTTATATCAATTAATATAAATATTATGACCAATAATATAGATAAGAATAGAATACTAGTTAGATACCTAGAGCTTGAAACTGGTAAATTCAATGCATTAAATAGCTTATCATATTTGCTTGAATACACTAAAGGTGGAAATAAATCTATTAGCTTATATATTATATCCATATATCTCTTTTTGGTATTTATAAAATAACTCTTTAGCGTCACCATTACTTGTCATCAAATGATCTTTAATCAATCCGTATCTTGCTCTAACATAATCTTCATCCTTAAACATTCTATCAGCTAATATTCTTATAAAGCTTTGATGATCTAATTTTCCATTGATATATAACAATGTATTTTCTGGTACATATACTACTTCAGTAGCTCTTCTAATTTCTGTTAAATCGTCATTTAATATACGTCTTTGTATTATTACAAGATCTATAGATTCTATATCATTCTTAGAAACACCGTATGTTATTAATCTATTTATCAATTCTTTACAAGAATGAGCATGCATTGTCGTATAATTTCCTCTAGACTGACCTGAAAGCATGATATCTATAAAAGCTAATACTTCTTCTGGTTTTCTAATTTCTCCAATTACACTTCTATCGCTTCTCATACGTAATGAATCGTATACTAAATCTCTTAATGTAACTCCTAATTCTAAATTTTCAACTAATCTTACCTTATGTGGATGATCAATGTCTATTTCAGGAGTTTCTTCTATTATTAATATTCTATCTTTATAAGGTATGAATGATAACAATACATTAAGAAAACTGGTTTTGCCCGAACCAGTGTTACCAGCTACTACTATATTTGAATCTGTAAACATGAACATTGCCAAATAACTTAATAATTCGACAGGATATACTTTTTTATCTATAAAGTTTTTATAGCTTAATCTGCTTTTTCTAAACATCCTAATAGTTAATTCTGATTCAGAAATCGGTTCTATTGTAGCGTGTAATCTATAATTCTCTAGACTTGCATTTAATCTTGGATTTTTAAGAGTTATTCTTCTATTAGATTTATAAGATAGTTTATTTACAATATCTATAAAATAGTCTCTATTTGATATACCAATATTAGTAGATCGCCATCCTTCTTTATATACATATATAGGTTTGTTTAGACCTATAACAGCTATTTCTTCTACACTATCTAGATTCATTAAATCTTCTAAATAACCTAGACCAAAATAGAATTTATCTATTGTCTTTAATATTTTTTCTCTTTGATGTGCTTTCAATATTATTTTATATTTTGAACTAAAGTCATCTAATAGAATTTCTATTCTAGATTTATCTATTGCTTCTCTTAAAGAAAGTTCGTTTAAAAAAGCTTCAACAAATTTAAGTTCATCTTTAGACAATCTTATCGTATCTATTTTTATATCTCCATCTTCAAATACAACCCATCCAGATATCATGAGACGTTAAAGTCTCTTTGCAATACTGTTTTAGCTGCTTCATTATCAGAAGTCATTATCATCACATAGGTCTTATTTCCTATTTTATTCACAACATTAGTACTTTTCAATTCTATGTTATTGTCTGATAATAATTTGGCCAATCTTGCCAATTGTCCAGGTTTATCTTCTAATTCTACAATAATTATATTTGGATCTGTAACTACATTCCATCGAGATTTAGCTAATCTAAAGGCCTTGTTATAATCATTGTCTTGAAATAACATAGATATTACCACGATATCTCCTATGTTATACGTATTAATATTCACGATATTTATGTTATTATCGGCCATAACAGAGGCAATATCTAAAATGAGAAGAGGCCTATATTTTTCAATAATCTTAATCTCTTTCATAATTATATAAAACGTTTGTATTTTTAAATAGTTTATCTTAATATAATTTATGGATTGGTTTTCTGATTCTAAAAATACATTGAATAAGTATCTTGAAGACCCTGATATAAGAAAAATAATTATAGATAATCTTGGAAATAATGCATTGGCCGTTATAAAATATGTTACTGAAAATAATTTAATGGAATTTAAAGAAGATGAAATTGCAAAAACATTACAGATAAGTAATAAAGAGGTAAGAGAAGTTTTAAACAAAATGTACGATGAAAAAATCATGATGTATCGAAAGGAAAGTACTAATAACTCTAATTGGTATAACTTTTATTGGAATCTTAGTATAGAAGATCTTATAGATTGGATTAAAAATAAGACGTTTGGTAAGATTGAGGATTTAAGATTAAGAATTGAACATGAAGAATTATATTATTGCCCTCATTGCTCTAGTAGATTTGATATAAAAATATATGATTTTGATCAAGCTGTTGATCTTGGATTTAGATGTTCAGAATGTGGTAGTCAATTACAGTCTTTAGATAAAGAAAGTATAATAAAATATGAATGATAAAATTACAGAAAACTATCTTGGTTTAAACATAGTTAGAAGATTACTCATAGATAAGTTCGGTGAAGATAGTATCGTTTTAATAGGTTATCTTAAAGATAAGGATTTTGTATCAGAAGAACAAATAGCTCAAGATACTGGAATTTTTTACAAATCTTTACAAAAAAGCTTGATAAGAATGCAAGATGCAAAGGTAATTGTTTGTAAGAAGATTACAGATGAAACTGGTTACATTACATATTATTGGCGTATAGATTTTGATGCATTGGTCGAATATATACAAGAAAATGTATACGGGATGTTTAGTCAATTGATTAGTAAATTAGAATACGGAGAAGAACTGTATTATTGTCCATCTTGTTCTATAGAAGGTATTGTATATTATAGCTATGAAGATTCATTAGATTATCAATTTAAATGTCCAAGATGTGGTTCAGATTTAAAACTTTTAACTATAGAAACTATAGAAAATCTAAAAGAGAAAATATTGAAATAACATATTTAAACTAACCTCCTATATAGTTAATATGGAATTTAGATATAAAGTAAATTCTATTCTAATAGGGGGGCGAAATTATCTATTAAGACTATATCCTATTGATAAGAATTTAGATTATAAACCAGGACAATTCATAAATATCGTGTATCAAAACATTGAAAGATCTTATTCAATAGCTTCTATTCCAAGCTTCCCATATATAGAATTGTTTATAACTAAAATCGACGGAATGTTCACATCTAAATTAGACGATATTAAAAATCAAGAAGTATTGGTCAAAGGACCTTATGGCAGATTCTTATATGAAAATCAAAATAAAGTCGTGTTTGTATCTACAGGTTCAGGTATAACTCCAATTATTAGTATTCTTAGGCATATTTATTCTAATAAAATAGATGGAGAATTTTATCTATTTTCTAGCTTTAAATACAGAGAAGAAAACATATTTGAATCTGAACTTAGATTATATGAAAGATTAGGACTTAAACTTGATATTAGATATACAAAAGAAGGAGATAATAGGATAAGTATGGAGGAATTAATACCATACAAAGACATAGACATGTATGTATGCGGTAATAAAGAATTTGCCTTATCTATAAGCAAAGAAGTAAAACCTAAAAGATTACATCTAGAAGCATGGGGCTAGAATTTTTGCTAGATCTTAAACAGAAGATTAGACCAGATAATTCAAAAGCTATTCAGATATTTCAAGATTTAAAAGATAAGCTAGGTCTAGATCTTAAATTATACGGTTCTGTAGCTAAAGGTACAAATCTTAGAGATGATTATGATTTAGATGTGTTTTATGAAACAGAAACCGATAAATATCATGGGTTTCAAATATTGAAAAATAGATTGGAAGAATTAAATATAAAATATATTGTCAAATACTCAGAACATCCTTATATTAAGATTAGGTATGATAATTATAATATCGATTTAGTACCGATTTCAAAAAATTATCACAGTGCAGTAGATAGAACGCCTTTACATTACAGATATATAATATCTAAGATATCCGATGAAAATACTAAAGATGAAATAAGATTATTGAAGCTATTTCTAAAAACTCTCGGTTTATATGGGGCAGATAATCGCGTAAACGGATTTTCTGGTTATCTTACAGAATTACTTATTATCTATGGAAACAACTTTATAGATCTTCTTAAAAAAGTATCAAAATGGAAATTGCCCGTAATTATAGATATAGAAGGAATAAAGTCAAGAGAATTTGAAGAGAAATTAATAGTAATCGATCCGACAGATGGTACAAGAAATGTAGCTGCAGCAGTATCTTTAGACAATCTATCTCGATTTATATTGTATGCAAGGGCATTTCTCAAACAACCAAGTAAAGAATATTTTGAAATAGGGCGATTGAATAGACAAGGAGAATTTGGAATAATATTTGAACATGATTATGATCTTGAGGATAAGGCCTATGGAATATTGAGAAGAATAGGGAGAGCATGGCGAGATTATTTAGCTAGAAATAGGATTTTTATCGAATATGTTCATGTACTAATAAAGAATAATCTCGGGTATATTGGAGGAATACCTCTTATGTCAAATATTAAATACGTAGAATTACAACCAGGCCCAAAGGTAGATTTAGATAAAGATGTACAAGGGTATATTAGAGAAGATAAATTATACGTAGTTAGAAAATATGTAAATAGTATTGAACAACTTACTGAAGAGTTCTTTAAAAAATACCCTACAAAAGGATTTAAACTATCTAAATTAGGTTATGATCTAGTAGAATTTAAAGATATGTTAGAAATAGAATATTGGAGAGAGAAAATGCTCAAGATCTAATCGTATAACTACCTGCTGGTAATCTCATGAGAAATTCATCAGGATGAATATTATAATATTTCGATAATCTCTTAGCTAATTCTCCTTTACTAAATTTATTACCCGGCGATAACAATATGGGTTTATCTAAATCACGTTTATAATATTCAGAGACTATCATTAACCTATCTTTATCTAAACCAATCTTCAATACTAATGGTGTATTTTTATACCATTCTCTTTCTCCAATTATTAGAAAGCCCCCTGTACCTAGAGAACCTTCCATACTGCTTTTAGTAACTTGATCTTTATTTACAGAATATACATCTAGATAACTAATACTTTCTTTCCATCCTCTACTATAACTAGCTGCTAATTGAGCTACTTCTAATTTCTCATAGATATTGGAATCTTTGCCGTCTTTTAATATAACTGTAGCTGCTCCTTTTATATTAGCATGAAAGAATAGGTCATTTTGATCAAGATGATTTCTTACCAATATTTCATTCTGTTTCTCATCTCTTCCTATTAATACCAATTTGCCTGTTGATGTAAAACTCCAATTAAATCTTTCGTACCATTGTTTTTCAACTAGTATTCTCTTTTGACTTTCAAGTATCTCTGCCTCTTTTTTCAATCTCTCTCTTTCAGCTTCTATTTTTTTATCAAGCTCTGTTAAGGCGTTTTTCATACCTTCTAATTTCTTTTTTAGCTCTTTAGCAATATTGAAATATCTAATAGCGTTTTCATAAGCAGACAATTTTGTATCGATTTCTATCTTCATTTTCCAAAATTTCTCTCTCTTCGTTTAAATTGTTCAAGTATACCTTCATAGTCTTCTTTAGTAAATTCTGGCCATAGCTTATCTAAGAAGAACCATTCTGAATACTCTGTTTGAATAGGCATGAATCCAGAAGTTCTTATATGCCCACCAGTTCTTATTACTATATCAGGAAATGAGTTAACAAGAAGATTATTATACAATTGTTCTAAAGTTACTTCTGTCATATTACTTTTAATTAATTTATTGATTACGTATAACATCTCTATTCTACCATTGTATAGTATTAATATATTAATTTTATACTTATTGCCATTCAATTTACTATTAATAAGCTCTATTTTTTCCCTATCTTCCTCATTTAAATCATCGAAAAACCCGTAAAGCTTTAAGTTTATATCTTTTATCTCAGGATATTTTTGAAACACATCTTCATCTTTATATTTTTCATAGTATTTTAACAATATTCTCTTTATACTATTCCATACCTCTATACTTCTATTTTTGTAATTATCATAACTCATTCCCCATGCTGTAACCTCGTTTACACCTAATTCAATTGACCATTTGATAAATTCGGCAAATTTCAATATTCCTTTTTCATATCCATCTTCTAAAGATAGATTGTTTTTCCTGGCCCATCTTCTATTACCATCTGGAATTATAGCTACATGCATACTAATTAGATATTGATAATACTTTTTTAAAGTTGTATATTAAAAATAATAGAGCAGGGGTCGCCAAGTCTGGTCAAAGGCGCCAGGTTTAGGACCTGGTCCCATTGTGGGTTCGTGGGTTCAAATCCCACCCCCTGCATTCACTCTTCTATATTTAAACCTAACAATTCTTTTAATTCTCTATATCTATTTCTTATTGTAACTTCTGTAACTCCTGCTTGTTCAGCAACTTGTTTTTGCGTTCTCTTCTCTCCTTTTTCTATAGCTGCTATATATAATGCTGCAGCTGCTATACCTGTAGGCCCTCTTCCAGATAATATAGAACTTTCCATGGCCTTTCTAATTATTTCCTTTGCCCTTTCTTGAACCTCTACTCCTAGGCCTAATGCAGATGCAAATCTAGGTACGTATATTTCTGCAGTAGTCAAAGGTATTTTTAACCCTAATTCTCTTTTTATAAATCTATAAGCTCTACCTATATCTTTCTTATCTGCATTAGAGAAATTAGCTATATCTTCAAGTGTCTTAGGAATATTATTCATTCTACACACAGCGTATATAATTGCAGCTACTACACTTTCAATCAATCTACCTCGAATTAATTGCTTCTTTACGGCCTGCTTATATATGTAAGCGGCTTCATCTGCGATCTTCTTAGGTAATTGTAATCTATCTATCATCTTTTCTAATTCTTGTAAAGCCATTGCCATATTCTTCTCATAAGACGAGGCCATACTTATTCTTCTGTGCCATTTTCTCATTCTATTTAAAGTATTCTGATGTTTTGCCGATATCTTACCACCTCGACTATCTTTATTTGAGCTATCAATTTCTGTTGTCAATCCTTTGTTAGGTTTCATTATCGATAAAGGTCCACCTGTTCTTGCTCTTCTTGTTCTTTGTTCAGGATCAAAAGCTCTCCATTCAGGACCATAATCAGTTAATTCTTCATGTATCACATAACCACAATTTCTACATACTAATTCATTGGTTTCAGGATCAACTACAATATCAGTACTTCCGCATTCAGGACATACCAAAGATTCTTCATCAACATTTCTTCTCTTATCTTGTTTCTGATCAGTCATAACAACACCTTTTTAAATATTTATGATATGGATATTTAAAACTTTTGTTAAATTTAAGATTAGCAGGGGTGCCGGAGCCTGGTCAAACGGGCCAGACTCAAGAGAGAGCGGAGATATCTGGTGCCATTGTGGCTGCGTGGGTTCAAATCCCACCCCCTGCAATTACCTTGCTGATTGAGCTATTCTTTCAATTTCATCCTTTTTCTTCAAAGCATAACTATTTGTAACATCATTCTTTGCAGCTAATATGATTTCTTCTGCAAGTATTTCATGCATAGGTTTCTTTGTACTCCAATGTTTTAATATAGTTGCCAATACTAGATTTCTAAGAGCAACATCAACTCTTCTAATAGATGATATATCGACGGCCAATTGATATCTTACACCAGCTATTTCCATCTTAGTTATATCTTCTCTAGGTGCAGCATTTTCAATAGCTCTTATTAACATCTCAACAGGATTTGTTTTTTCTTTATTTTCAATAATTTCAAATGCCTTATATATTATTTTCAACACAGTATATTTTTTACCTTGTAATCTTCCATGAGTTCTAATTACTTTACCACTTATCTTTTCTCCTGTACCTCCTCTCATAAGTTTATTAGCAAGTCTTTCTACTATGTTTACCTTTATTTTGCCCATATACTTGTTTGCATGTCTACCATGTGTATGTGGAAACACGTCTCTAAGATCTATTACTCCTTTTAGACTTCTATCTTTGATTTCAACTTCCATACTCCATCTTCCGAATAACATACTATCTCTTCACCTTACCTTTTCTTAGCATTTGTAAATCTAGATTAGCTACAGCAATAACTTTATACTTAATTCCAGGTATAGATCCAATAGGTCCTCCTTGTGATCCTCCTATACCTGCTACTAGAACTTCATCGTGTTCTTTTATAAAAGTTATAGCTTTATCTCTTGGTGCATGTGCAGTTATAACTTTGCCGTTTTTCTTAAGCTGGACTTTTACTGCTTTTATCAAACCAGAGTGAGGCTGTCTTTGCTCTACTACTACTTTTTGTAATACTATACCAGATGCCATAGGAGCTTTACCAAGAGGATCAAATCTCTCTTTAAGTTTCAACACTCTTCTTACATATTTTATATCACTCCATCTATATTTTTTCCTCTTCTTTAGAAGATTTCTACCTGCAAATTCTCCATTTGCTCCTTTTCCCATTCAAGCATCACCTTTATGTTTTATGATAACATATCTTTAAATATTTATTACATCTCCAGGTTTAGCAATAAAAACATCATCTCTATTCATAATAGGTAATCTTATTATATCATCTTGATAATGTATAAGATATAACTTATCAATATTTGCCTTATCTTTTATTTTTAATACTGTTTCTATAGGAGTATGCCCAGCACCATTACCAAATTCATGTATTACAATTTTAGCATCTTTATAGAATTCCCAATCGTTTTCCGTTTCCTCTACATCAGTAGCATAAACAAAATATCCTATTCTATATATCAAAGATGTCATATGAAGATGTTTTCTACTCTCATAATTAAATACGATATTGTTGACTTTGACAATACCGCTATCTTTTAATGGTATAAAACTTACAAGATCTAAGCTAACTTCTGGATAAGAATTTTCCCATATACCTTTAATTCGCTCAATGACGTAAGGCTGGGCGTATATGTTCATGTGCAAATTACTAAAATATGCTTTTAGAATTAACATTGGTAAACCTAATATATGATCTCCATGACCATGGGTCAATAAAACGTTTTCAGGTATTATATTCATCTTGAATAATATTGTATAAACAGACGGTCCACAATCTATTAATATATCATCTATCATTATAGACGTATTTCTATATTTAGTAAACGCATTTCCCGTACCTAAGATTTTGACCATCATATATTTATTTTAGATAAAAAACATTTAATAGCTTCCTTAAAAGGCGTAATTTCAAGCCCCATAGATTTGGCCTTAGAGATATTAAAAGATCTAGATAAGGTAAGAGGGTAAATTCTATCTGTATTTTGATAGTAGAATTCTATAATCTTTCCAATCAATGTAGGTATTTTATATCTATTTGCTATATATTTGTAAAATGGTAAAGACTGCTTATCTATTTTAAACACAGTTCGTACATCTTCTATTACGTCTAAAAATCTTATCCCTTGAGAAGTCACGTTTACAATTCCATGACTAGATAGATTTTTTGATATAAATTTAGCTATATCTCTAGCGTATATAAAAGGTATTTTATTATTGCCATCTCCAAAATAGAAAGGTCCTTGGGCCTTCCAAATGTTAATCATGTTTATATACTCATCATACATTTCACCAAATACCGTACCTATTCTAAGAATTAGATAATCTTTTTGATATTCCATAATTAATCTTTCTCCTAATAGTTTAGTCCATCCATAAAAATCATGTTTTGTCGGTTTATTGATTACAGGGGCATTTTCATCATAATTCTCATAATTCTTTCTTCCATAAACAGCTATAGAAGATAGGAAAACTACTTTCTTCGTATCTAACCCCATTAATATCTCTTGAATAGTTTTGACGTTAACATTATACAATTTTCTCTCATCACCTTGTGTTATACCTACTGCTAATATCGCCAAATCATAATTTTTGATTTTATTTTGTATACTCTCTTTATTATATTCTATATTATCTCTTGAAAATCGATCACCATTTACTACTTCAAGAATATATTTAGCTAATCTGGAATTAGCTCCTATTATAGCAATCTTCATATTTTATTGGTAAAAACTTTTAAATAGATTAAATAATTAATATTGATGAAACATCAGGTGTATAGATACGATCATAATTTTAATCATGAGATGGAAACAAGAAAAAGCGTTAAGAATAGAGTATTAGAAACAATAATGAGTAAATTCTATAATGATGTATGGAAAGATGTTAGAATAGGAATGAATTGGCCATTACGTAGTAATGGCGATCCTATAATACAAGTTAGGAATTTAATTGATGTAGGTATAGATTTTTACTATACATGGTATACTTTTTATCGTAAACTATTAGGCCATGATTGGGATAGGCAGGATTTTGATAATAGATATTCTAGAGTGGCCGCTATATTAGATACATCTATTCAACATTTGATAAATGGCCAATTCTCTGAATACTCTCAATATAGCGATGTCTTTAAGTTGACGATATGGATGGTAACATCTTTGAAAGTAAAAGATACTAAAGATTTCATCGATCAGTTTTCCGAATTTATAATTAGAACAATTAGTTTAAATGAATTGCAATTTGAGTCAGAAAAAACCTTTAAAGAAATATTAGAGAGTATGAAAGAGATAAAAGCAGCTTTAACTATTGCAGGAGCACTGTTTGCAATAGAATATTCTATGAGAAAAAATAGTGATAAACATAAATGGGATCGGGCAGCATCTTTTTTTATGGAATTTTACAAAGAAACAGGATATATTGGTGTGGCCGAAGCTATAGAAAACGAATATTTTGGAGAAGATAAAGAAAAATTAGAGAGAATTAGAGCAGAATTATCAATAGATAGTAAAATATTAAATACGATTAAAAAATCTATTAAGCAATTAGACGGTGTAGAGATGGTATCTGCCAGAGTGAAGAGCTTAACAAGTATACATAAAAAGATTACGAGAAAAGGACTTGATTTAGACGATATTGAAGGTATTAGACATTCTATAAAAGATATAAACGGAATAAAAATAGTAATAGATGATGAGAAAAGAATAGGTATTGTAATCGATAAAATTAAACGTATACTTGAAAATCATCAAATATATATACAAGATATAGATGTTGAATGCCATGGTTATTCACCAGATTCTAAAATATACGATTGGGGAGATAAAGTTAAGGTAGAATATAAGGTAAAACATTCAAATTACAAAGCAATACATGTTAATCTTAAGCTTAAATCTAATAAATATGTTGAAATTCAAATAGTATTGGGAATGCAGCAATACTATGAAAACCTCTATGCTTTAGGTGTTAGCCATATTGGTTATAAATTAGGTAATATTGATCGATCGTTTAGAAGATTAACAGCTGAAATGATTAAAACAGGAGTATTTAGATTAAAGATTTACGATCAAATAGTAGAAATGCAAGATATAGAAATTATTGATAAAGAAGATAGTGTAAAAACAATATCTAAAAGTAATAGTACAGGTAAGACTTTGATAATTGAAATTGAAAATTTACAAGCATTGGGTTTAAGTGTATTAAGTCCTAAACAGATTATCAATGAAAAAGAATTAATAATCGAACCTAAGGATATACATATGGGTAATAATAGAATAGTCGTTAGAATATGATTGAACAATTTATCAAAGATATAGGTATAGAAGGTGCAAGATATATAGAAGAAAATATAGATAGACAGTATTTAGCTCTTAAAATGCTAAAGAATATCGATAGAGATAGAGCTTTAACATTGATAGTAAAAAACGCAATAGTTTGTTATCAACTTACCAGTACAGGAGAGGATTATTGGACAGAATTTGCTAAATATTTTTTAGAAAACCCCGAAGATAATATAGAAAATTTTCTAATCAAAAGTCGAGGTAATAGATTGTATCATAGTATAAAAATAAATAGACTTAAAAAATTAGAAGAAGATGTATTTGGTATAGAATATTATGAAAATATGGAATTGCTAAAACATGTCTTAGAAGAAAGATTACAAAGTCAAGGAAAAACGATATATTTTGCTGTAAAGATGTATGGCTATGGGGCCAGGATTTTTACAAATAAATTTATACCATACCCGATGTCAATACCTATACCTTATGATTCAAGAATTAAAAGATTAACTGAAAGATTAGGATGGAAAATAGATAGATGGAATGAAATAGCTAAGCTTACAGAAGTACCTCCATTACATATAGATTCTATCGTATGGCCTTTACTATCTAAAGATAAGGAAATAATTAAAATGTATACTTCTAAATTCAATATACCTAAATCTTTATTTTCTTTAATAAATTAATTATTCCTTTATCGTTTTTTATCTTTTCAAACATTTTCTTAGATTGGAAAAATTTATTCAACATACTTCTTACCTCTATCTCTTTTAGTCCTGCACCTTTAGCTATTCTCTTTATTCTTGAATCTGAAGATTTTAACAAATCTGGATTTCTACGCTCTTCTGGTGTCATAGAGTTTATCATAGCATTGAATTTCTTCATCATCTCGTGAAGTTTCATCGATTGATCTAAATTGGTTTCTATGCCCATTCCTATTAAGAGATCGTCAATACTCTTTCCAGATAGACTATTCAATTCTTTTAGATAAGTTTCAAAATTATATTCAAACTTCTGATTACTTATATCGTTTTTAATCTCTTTTAATTGATTAATATTAATAAATCCGAACATCCTTGACAATATATCATCTGGATTAAAAGGAGATATATCATCTATTTTTTCTCCATATCCAACAAACGTTACACGTACGTTTAGTTCTTTTACAGCAATGAAAGCACCACCAGCTTTTCCAGATCCATCTATCTTCGTAATTACCACCCCGGTTATTCCTAATTCTGAAAATCCCTGTGCAAGTTTTGCTGCATATTTACCTGTATCAGCACCTATAACTAAAAACACATCATCTGGTTTAGTTTTAATTTTTATATCCTTTAACTTCTCTATAAATGCCCTATCTTCTACAGATTTTCCAGGAGTATCTATTAACCACATTTCATTATCTCTTGGATTGAATTTATCTGTATAGTCTCTAACTAATTGCTTTAACTGATCTTTGGCAGCAGGTCTTTCGTCATCAAATGATATAACTCTTGTAGATATTCCTCTATCTGAAAAGTATTTCCAAAGTTTAGCTATCGTTGTAGTCTTACCAGATCCATAGAGACCTATAAACATTATACGTCTAGGTCTAAGATCAGGTTTATATTCTTCTCCAAGAGTATTTTTAAATTCCTCGTATAAAACTTTAATTATCATCTGTTTAGTCGGAAATCTCTCATTGGCAATCTTTTGTTTTATCCGCTGAGTTATCTCAAACACAGATTTAGGAGGTATATCTGATAATAACATATTTTTCTGTATTTCCAATATGAATTCATCTATTGCTATTTTATCTATTATAGGTTTTCCTAGAAATTTTTCAACTATTTCTCTAATGTTAATCATATTGCTCTCCAAACAATTGCCGAGATTTTACACCAACTACAAATAAAGTCACCTCTATACTTTCTCTTGCCTTCTCGTCAACTCTTACCCCCATTTTTACTTCTCCCATTTCAGCTATACCTTTAGTAAGTTGATTAGCAACTTCTATTACTTCTCCAAGTTGAACATCTTGAGATATAGTAAGATGGACTATTGCACCTTTAGCTCCTTCGTATTCTACATCAAGTAACGGATGCGATATCGTTGATTGAATTGCCCTTTTTACCCTATCTGCACCGCTTCCAGAACCATTAGCTATCATAACAAGACCTCCTTTTGATAACAACGCTTTAAGATCAGCTAAATCGACGTTTATCAATGAATCTTCGACTAGCACACTAACTAATCCTGTTACTGCACCTATAACTACATTGTCCACCATCTCGAATGCTTTTGTAATACTTATATTCGGATAGTAATCTAAAAGTTTATTATTATCTATTAATATCAAAGTATGGACATGTTTAATCAATTTTTCAATTCCTGCAGAAGCTATTCTTAATCTAGCTCTCTCAAATCTAAATGGATATGTTACTGCACCTATTATAATTGCAGATGGAAACTTATCTGATAGCATTTTAGCAAGAGCAGGAGACGCTCCTGTACCTGTACCACCTCCCATTCCAGCTACTATGAATATAAAATCAGGATCTTGTATTATAGATAATACTCTGTCTTTAGCAATCATCATTGCTCTCTCTCCTAATTCAGGTTTCCCTCCAGCACCATGTCCTGTCATATCCGTAGGTAATAATATCTTATAATCGGCCAATGCTCCCATTAAACTATTATAAGAAGATCCTAGTCCTATGGTCTTAACATTATCTATTTTTCTTAATTTCATTCTCGATATTATATTTAGACCTGCATCCCCTACACCTATTACGTAGATTTTCATCATTTTTTATAAAACAAATCTAATATTTAAAGCTTTATACAAATTTTAAAATATGATATTAAGATCTCCGATAATTTCAGTATTAGGACATGTTGATCATGGTAAAACCAGTTTACTAGATAGAATAAGAAGATCAAATGTTAGTGCAAAAGAAGCAGGTGGAATCACGCAGATGATCGGTGCTAGCTATTTAAGTTCAGATCATATTCTATCCATATCTGGAGAATTGATGAAAAAGTGGAATTTTGAAATAAAGATTCCAGGTCTATTGTTTATAGATACGCCTGGTCATGAGGCATTTACATTACTTAGAGAACAGGGAAGTAGTATTTCAGATCTTGCAATATTGGTAATAGATATTAAACAGGGAATACAGCCCCAAACTATAGAGAGTATAAACATGTTGAAAAATTATAAAACTCCGTTTATAGTAGCATTAACTAAGCTCGATCTTATATCTGGATGGAAAAGACATAGTTTATATTTACAGGAAAATATTCAGCAGCAAAACCCTATATCAATAAAGGAATTTGAAGATTTAATTTGGAGAAGAATAGGTGAATTATCAGAATACGGTCTAAACTCAGATTTATTCTTTAACATAAGAGATTTTACTAAAACTATAGCATTAGTTCCTGTATCTTCTCATACTGGTGAAGGTTTTCCTGAATTAATTGGTTTAATATGTGGTCTTTCGCAAAGATTTCTCAAACATTCTCTAGAAATTTCTTCTGATGAGATAGCAAAAGGAACAATTATCGATATAAAGAGAACACCAGAGGGAAATTATATTGACGTTATCTTATACAAAGGTACTTTAAAAAAAGGTGAACAAGTATACACGATAGATATGAATGGCAATATAAAAACTATAAAAATAAGAGGTATATTCTTACCTAAGATATCTTCAAATAATCCTAAAGATAAATATGTTAATATAGAAAAAGTAGCTGCAGCTGCAGGTGTGAGAATATTTACAGGAGATGTAGAAGGACTTATGATAGGTTTTCCAATAAGTGGTAATAAAGAAATAGATAAAGGTAAGATAATAGATATATTTAAAGAAGGAGAAAAGGGCATAATTATAAAGACGGATTCTGTTGGTAGTGCAGATGCTTTTAGAAGATTAGCTGAGAAAGAAGGATTGACAATACGTAGAATAGGTATAGGAAACATATCGAAAGATGATATTGAAATAGCAATTGCTATGAACAATTTGAATCCTGATTATGGATTTGTATTAGGTTTTAACGTTAACATAGATAGAAAAGATTTAGAATATGCAGAATCTCATGGTATAGGTGTTATCATAGGTGATGTAATATACAGAATAGTAGAGAATTATAAGGAAAGAGTAAAAGAGAAGCGAGATAGATTAATTGTTGAAATGATGAGACGAGATAATTTTCCTGCAAAACTTCTAGTATTAGGTCAATACGTATTTAGAAAGAAAGACCCAGCTATATTTGGTATAAAATTACTAGAAGGTGAAATACGTACTAATTTTAAATTGATGAATAGACAAGGAGATATCATTGGAGAAATTGTTGGAATTCAGAAAAATAAAGAAGTATTGAAAAATGTAAAAGCTCCAGATGAAGTAGCAATAGCTGTAAATGGAGGAGAAATAGATAAAAACATAATCTTAGATCAACCTCTATGGGTATACGTTAATAATATAGATGAATGGAAAGATATGATATCTCAAGATTTATATAGAGAATACAAAGAGATATCATTGATTAAAAAGATCAGGAACTGAGGATATTAACATGTTAAACAAATCAAATCTTTTAATTTTAATTATTTTCCAATTTTCTATTTTTCCTTGCTCTAAAGCATAATATCCAAGATTGTCAATAATCTTAATATCGATATTATCGCCTATTATCATATTTTGATCAAGTTCTATCTTATTCATATTGGCAAAATCTCTAGAAGCTTTATATAAGGCCAGTAGATACATTCCAGAGTATTCATTTACAAATCTAAACTTTCTATCTCTTTCTCGCTCTACTTTTTTCAATAGACCTCTTCCCTGTATTCCCCCCGTATATCTAAATACTCCGTTCTCTTCTTTTATATTCTCAGGTGCAATATCATGTATATATTTTCTAAAATTTTCTAAAAACTGAAACGAATGCGGTCCATATATGCCAATACCTCCACGCTTAATCTTTAAGAGATGCCACCAACCTACTAAATAAGCTACCTCTTTTGTCAACCTACCTTTTAAGGACATTTTCCTCTTTCTTTTCCATAGTATTCTGGTTTATATTCTGAACAGGTTGTTGTATCTTCTTTGTAGAGTTTAACCTCATTCTAAGTTCAGAAGTATTTGACAGTATCTTTTCACCTAATAATTGATCAAAATTCGTAATAAATCTATCTGCAGTCTTATCTCCATCTAATCCTATTGAATTAAACACTTCTATAAGAGCTTTACGTTCATCCTGACTAAACGGAGGTAAATTATTTTCAATATTATTTATTGCTTTTGTAAATATTTTTTCTACTTTTTCTAAATTAGCATCTAATTTTGCCCTATCTATTAGCTTTGTCTGAGGATCTTTAGACGATAATATAAAAGCAGATATCAAAGCTATACTCGATATTTCTATCTGTCTTATTCTCTGGGATAAGATGTTGTTTATTATCGACAGCTCTTTTTTAGAAGCTCCTCCTTTTTGTAACATTCCCAATATTTTATTTTTAAATTCATTTAAGTTCATATTCTGTTAGTTTTAAGTAAATTTATTAAAGCATCTACACTTATCTCAGAAGGTTTAAGAGCAACATCGGTATACTTTCCATCTCTGTAAATTATGTATGTTAATTCAATATCAACGTTTAATCTTCTTAATTTTTCCATAAGATTAGCTAGACTTCCAGGTTTATCCTCTAATCTTACTACTGCTACTTCATCTATGTCTATGTTTTTAACATATGGAATTTTTATCAATTCCTTTCTTGAACTTTCATAATCTGTAGTAACTAATCTAAATATTGCTTCCCAATTACTTACATAAGCGAATATAGAATCTATGTTAATTCCGGCCTTAGATAGTCTTGAAGATATCTCGTGTAATGCCCCTGTTTTATTTTCAGCTATTATTATCAACTCTTTCTCCTTTCTAATCTTATCCATATGTTTATTATTATTCTATGCTTTTAAAAGCATTATCTAATAATACTTAATATGATATTAATTTTGCTTATTGTAATAGCACAATCACAACCAGCTGCAGAACTTAAAGACATAAAGGTTGAAATTTACTTAGACAACGATATGACAGTAACAGTCAAAGAATTCTATACTTTATTAGTATACGATATAGATGGTTATATCAACATATCAAAATCAGGAGTATTATCTAATTGGAAAGAATTTATAAATGATACAAAGTTTGGTTATCATATCTCTGGAGAAGGATTAGTTAGAGAGAATATAAACATCGAGGCCTCTCAGATATCTCTTAGAAATTACAATTCAGGGTTTGCTTATTTAACAATTCAATATACTATAAGGCCTGGTAATAAAGGATTGTTTCAAATATTAAACAGAACATCTAGATTAGAAATAATAGCAATGGACCCAAATTATCTAGCATTTACAAGAACAAGCAATAATAATATATTATTAACTGGAAATGAGCGATTATTATTTAGATTTCATCCTAGTTATCAAGTTATTAAAATATCCCCTACTCCAAATATAGAAGGAGATGCTTACGTATGGACTAATACTGCTTTAAACGATCCAATTATTTTATTGAAAAAAAGAGTATCTTATGATGTATTGATAATACAAGGTTCAAAGAATATATACAATAACATATCTAAATTCTTAACAATACCAGAAGTATGGATTTACTTATCTTTATTTATAATCTTCTTTATATTTACCAAAAAGGTGTTATATTATGATAAACAAGGCCGAATATAAATTTCTTAAATCCATACAAGATGGTAAATGGTATAAAGATGAAGAGATAGATAGCAATTTAGACTTTGTAAGAAGAACCGGTTATTTTCTAAGTAAAAAAGATCTAGTAGAGATGAGGGAACATGTGGTAAAAACTAAAGTGTTGAATAGTAAAGGTGAAAAAATATTAGAAGAATTTACTAAATTAGAAGACGGAACAGAGTTAAGTAAGATACCTCAATATATGTTAGGTGTGTTAAAAGCTTTAGGAATGATAAAAAATGGGGTGTTTGTAAAAAAAGATGTTGACTTATCAAAATACCTTATTGAACATGGATATGTAAAAGAAATAGAAAACAAATATTATAGTTTTAAGATAACACCAAAAGGTATTGAGGTAATTCAAAATTGGACTGAAGGAGAATATAGAATAAATATAGAATCTCTTAAGAATAATAATATAAGTATACCTTTCGTAGACTTTCCAAATATAAAACCAGCTTATAGAGCAAAACATCATATTATTACAAAATGGAAAAACAAAGTATCTAAAATATTTTATGAATTAGGATTTAGAGAGATGCAGGGAAATTATATACAAGCAGCTTTCTGGAATTTCGATATACTATTTCAACCTCAAGATCATCCCTCTAGAGAATTAGCAGATACGTTTTATCTTGATAAGAAAGTAATTATAGACGTAGATACAGATAATATAGCTAAGGAACATCAAAAGTATTGGCATTATGAATGGAATATAGAAGAAGCTTCTAGATTAGTACTTAGAACTCATACAACTGTTTTATCGGCCATAACATTATATAAATACAAATCAGGAAGATATTTCTCTATAGGCAAGGTATTTAGAAATGAGGCCACAGATTATAAACATCTAGCAGAGTTTCATCAGATTGAAGGTATAATCGCAGATAAATCTGTAACATTTGGACATCTAATGGGCGTTTTAGAACAATTTTATTCTAGATTAGGTCTTGATAAGATTAGGTTTAGACCAAGTTATTTTCCATATACAGAGCCTAGTTTAGAGATAGAGGCCTATCTTAGTTCAAAAGATGATTGGATAGAAGTAGGAGGAGCAGGTATATTTAGAGAACAAGTATCTAAAATGCTAGGTGCTGTATACCCAATAGCTGCTTTTGGCCTTAGCTTAGAGAGATTAATAATGCTATTTGAAAATATAGAAGATATTAGAGAATTGTATGATTAAGTATCCATAATTATTCTAATCATATTTCTAGTACCTATACCTAGGCCCAGTATTGCTGCTAGTCCTAACACCATTGTTTTATCTTCTTCCTTTAATCCTATTCGATTAGGATGTTTATCTATAATATAGACGATAAGTATCTTAATAAGATAGAATAGTAAATAAGATATATTGCCTATTGCAGAGGCGACCAGATGTTTTTCTCTGTAATTTCCAATCAATTCTATAGCTACAAATGTAGATGCACCATCTAATGCCTGACCAAGATAAGCGTAAAACTGTAAAGGAGTTGATGATAACAATACTGCTGGAATATACGCCATAATTATAGATAATAAACCCGTTAGATTAGATATATGTGGTAAGATTAAAAATAAATGAAATACCAATAACGCGTATCCTAATACCATTGTAATCTTATATAAAGAATATCTATGTTCAAGATAATAAACAAATAAGAATATACTACTCATTACAATATATATACCAGGAGTAACATTCCAGTAAGAATAAGTATAAAACGTATATATTCCGTCAACAACATTTTTATTGTCTACAAGATCAACAATAGCTCTTATCATACCACCTGTTACTGCATATGGTAAAGCAGAAAATATCATACGTTCGTCTAAAAAAGGAATTCCCTTTTTATTAAAATATCTTGATATTAAATACAATGCCAATATTGCAATAGCAACGTAAACCAAAGTATTAACTATATTATAACCTTCTCTCATCTCTATAGGTTTAATGAAATATTCATTTATGAATTCCATATTTTAAACAATTGAAGTTTTAAATATAAACATCAATACAGTCCAGCTAGTTAATATTAGAAGTTGAGCTATTATTAAGATATCTACTAATTTTTGTTCTGATATACCTTTAGTTAAATACATTATAGTTTGAGCAAGACTTATTGGTTTTTTATTAACATAAAGTTTTCCATCTTTATATTCTCCCCACCATCCTGTAGATGGAAGACCGTTTAATATTTTAATAATTCCATCTAGACCATATAGAATAAAAATTGGTATTGCTAGAGATTCAAAGTTATCTAAAACTAGCATACTAACAATAGAACCACCTATTATCAATGTTCCAGTGTCTCCTGGAAATACTTTAGAAGGATAGCGATTGAATAATAAAAATGCTAATGAAGATGCAAACATAGTACTTGATAATAAAATTATAAGATCTTTTCCATAAATTATTCCCATAATGAATAAAAATAAATAATTTATCAAAGCTAAACTATACTCTAAACCATTGAAACCTGCCAATATATTAGTAAGATTTGCAGCTCCAGTATACATTATGGGCAAGATTAATATTACGTAAAATATACCAAAATCTACCATTCCTATAAAAGGTATTCCGATTTTAGTATCTACTAAAGAACCGTATATTATTAAAGGAATAGATCCTATTATTGGTAATAAAAACTTGGCCCATTTTGGTAATGATAATATATCATCAATTATACCTATTAGACCAGTTAGTAATATAGAATATATAAATACGATAATTCTAACATCAAATTTACTATCTAATGCTGTTATCAAAGATAATGCTAATACAACACCTAATAATACCCCAAGGCCCCCCATCTCAGCTACTTCTGGTCTATTAGGTTTATTTACATCTTTACCAATAATTCCTTCATTTTTAAGTTTTGGAATACTCCATTTAAGAAAAATATAAGTTATTGTAAATGCCAATACACTAGCTATTAGAATTATCATGTCTAATCATCTCTAACATCTTTTGAGCATATTCATAAGAATATTTACCATCTTTTATCATAATATCAACCAACTTATCTATTTCATCACCTACTGCTCCTATACTAATAGCTATATTTCTAGCATGTAACTTCATATGACCTTTCTGTATTCCTTCTATTGTTAGATGTAGATTTGCCCCAAAGTTATTAGCTAACCCAACAGCACCTATTAACATAGCTAAATCGCCAGAATCCTTTATATTCGATATTTCCATCAATGTTTTAGCATGATTTAGACTTTTTACACTACCGCCTACACTACCAACAGCTATAGGTGCTTCCAAACTACCATATATTGCTCCATCCTGTTCCCAATAGTTAACTAAAGGAATTTGTAGATAATTCGTATAAGAATGTATTCCAGCTTCAATTGCTCTCCAATCTTGACCATATGCAAGTGCAGCAGCAGATATACCATTCATGGTCCCTTTGTTATAGGTAGTCTTCCTATATATATCAGAATGTGCTATAGATATAACATCTAAAAATCTGTTGATTTGTTCTTTATAATCTAAACCTTTTGATTGTATTTCTTCTTTTAATTTTTCCCCCCATCTAGCTTTTATATATACTTTTCTATGTATACTAAAATTCGATAATATTCTTAATATAGCTCTCTGTCCAATCAATTTTTCTATATCAATAGATATATCTTCAAGAAAACTATTTACTATATTGGCCCCCATTGCATCTCCTACGTTTATTAGAAATTCTAATTTTACAAACTCTCCTCTTATATTATCAAATCTCGATATGTTCATTTGAATATATCCGCCTTTATATTTTTCCAATCTTTGTAATTTCGTCTTAGCAATTAAATCTATTTGATCTTTTATTTTTTCAAGTTCTTGTATAAGAGCAATTGAATTATCAGTTTTTAAATAGATTGTTCCTATCATTATCGATCCAGAATAAGATGCTATCACCCAATCAGATAGCTTGAATGCCTTGTTTGCAGCAGCTATTACAGACGGTTCTTCAATAGCTAAAAAGATTATTCTATCAACACCATTGATTTTGCCAAATACTACCCCTACCGGTAATGTAATCCTACCGATAACATTCTCGACTAATCTGTTTAACGTATCTAAATCTGTTTCTAAAGAATTGAAATTTTTACCAGATATCTCTTCTAGATACCTTCTTCTTTCTTCTAAATTCATATCTCTAAACTTCTTCATCTTTCCAAATACACCTCTGAACTTTGGTTTAGTATCAATCTACCTTCACGATATGTTACATTTCTCAATACGATATATCGCCTTAGGTTTTTATTAAGTATATCTTGCCATTCTGGACTTATGATTAAAGGTAATTTACGTTTAGGCGTTGTTAACACCATATTATTTCCATCCTTAGTCAATAAACCTTTTAATATAAGTATTGTACCATTTTCTATTTTTACACGCCTTTTAGAACTTCTATCTACAAATGTTTCTCCGTTTACAATTAGCTCTTTTCCAATTTTCTTAAAATTTCTAAACACTAAAATATCGTCTTCAAATATTGGAATGTTTACATTTTCTAATCTTATTTTAAAATTATTACTAAACACAATATTATCGTATATTTTTTCTACATGTGCAGAACAATAGCATCTATATATACCATCAGGTAATAATTCTAGACTTTTAATAGATACATATCTTGGAGATAGCTTTAACATCTCTATATAATCTTCTATGTCTTTCATCGATTTATTTATTACAGCATAGTTATTTAAACTGTTTTAATCTATTAATGTTATGGATAGACAAATTACACCATATTACCCTATAAATACACCAATTGCCCAACTTTCTTTTCAACAGAAAAACAATATAATCAAAAGATATAGGGCATTGAAAAATATAAACATTTCAATCTTAGACTTAAAAGAGATGTTGGAAAATCTTATTAGAGAGATAAAAATAGAATATCCTACGAATATAGCTAATAAGAAAATAGCATTTTTCTTTTATCTTGCAAAGATAAAGAATTATCTTAAAGCCGAATCTTATATACCGGATTTATCAATGTTGTTATTCCTTGAATCTCTATCTAGATCTGCTAAAAACGGTAATAAATTTGTTATAATCGCAGAGAATGAATTTTTTGATAAACACGTTCTAAATCTATCGTATTCTACTTACAAACGTACAATGGATTTAATAGAAGATATGCGAGAAAATCTAGGTTTATTTTCAAATCTAGAATTTATCTCTATGAAAGAATTAAACGATCAAATCTCAGATTTTCAAGAGACGTTTGATAATATAAAAGACGATATTACAGTAGATAAAGAAGGGGAAGTATATAAAGTACTTAGAGAATCAATAAGCTTTAGAAATATTAAACACGCTTTAAAGTATTACAAAGCAGAAACTACTTTAGAAAGAGTCGATAGAGTTTATATTAATTATATGGCATTTCTAAAAGCTAGAGAGAAGGTAAACTATTGGAATAGAATTATAGATAAATATGGTTGGGTAAGGGGTACTGTAAGTAAAAAACAAGGAGTTGTTTACATATACCCATCTGCATTTAACATACCAGCTGCCCATTCTATATTCAATATTAGAATACTAAAAGATTCTTATTTAATAGATGAATTGTATTACAAGAGAATTTATTATAGAGTAAAATTAAATGGTGAACCAGTTTATTATCTATAATACGCTTTTAATATATTTTATAGATTCATTTCTATAAGCTTCTTCACTAGCTTTAGGAGTAGTGAAATAATATGTTATTATAACATTGCTTTGACCTTCTGATCTTATTATTACCAATGTTATCCTTTCTTGACTATTTTTAACATATTCTAAAAGAGAATGCATTGGTACAACTATTAATTCATCTTTATTAATAAACGTTACTCCATAATTAGGATTGATATTACCAGGTGTTCTTAATTCATATTTTCCATCTTTTTTACCTGTAATAGTTATATGTAATAAATCAGTAGGTATTGTTCTATATCTACCTAAAAATAGCTCTTGAGAAGCTAGAAGATAAGACGTAACAACAGTTCTTAAATCACTATGATGTTGATCTATAAAACGCTCAACTCTAAGTAATAATCTATCATATCTTTCATCCTTTTCTCCGTCTAATATCTCAACAGTTCTACTTTGGACCATACCGTATATTTTATTAAGATCGACATCATCTAATTTTAACCAAATCATACTAGTTTCTTCACAATAACGTACCTCTGGGACCATTCTTTGCTTAACAGGTACATTGTATTTACCCAATAAATCTATTACACCGCTATCCGATATCTCAAGATAAGGTAGAGGGTATCTTCTGCTCTTTTGATTCCAAGGACTAAAAACATATCTGCTTTCATCAGCTATTATTAGTGGTTTTCCTGAGAATAGAGAAAATAAAGCGAATTTAAAGTATAATAAAGTATCTGCTAAAGAACTTATACTAACGAGATTTCCATTTGCGTTTTCATAATCTTCTAATCCATTAAGTGTAACATGAGGTGCTATTGGTTTAGAATAATAGAATAATATGGCCCCCTTTTTATCTTCTAAGCGGTCAATATTTCCGCTTTCTCTCATTCTTTTCCAATGCAATAGACGATAACGAATAGGCGGTTTATTTGGAGATTTATCATAAATATCTAATGCTTCTCCTACAGCTTCTTCTACTAATCTAGAAAGAGATGAAACTCTTAAATTAACAACATCTATCTTCCCTTCTCGCATTAGATCTTGCCAGGTTTTGTTTAATCTATCTCTTTGTAGTTCTAAATATTTAGGATATGTTTCTAAAAGCTCATAACCACGTTTCTTCATATTAATATATATCATTAGAGTTTAAAAATCTTAAATTTTTATAAGTACTCCACTTTTTTCTTATATATTTCAATATTTTTTTCACATTATCTTTATCTGAAATAAATTTAATAGTATTAGGATCAGAAGGATAACCACTTCCAAAATCCCCATATTGAGATTTCAATTCTTCTATATATCTATCTCGATTTACCTTAGCTACTATACTAGCAGCACTTACTACAGGATATTTCATATCAGCTTTATAATCAGCAATAACATATCTATGTAATTTTTTAAGTTTAGCAGGATCCATGAAAGCATCTATATAGACAGCATCTACTTCTATTCCTTCTAGATACTTCTTTATTTTATCATATTCAAGATTATTAATATTTGCCTTATCTATTTCCCACGGTTCTATCTTAATATGATCAACTTTAATAGCTTCTTTTTCTATTTTATCCATCAATACTAATCTCTGTTTAGGAGTAAGTTGTTTAGAATCGTAGACTTTGAAAGATAAAGGTTTGTCAAGAATAACAAAACCTATCACAAGAGGGCCGATCAATGCACCTCGACCGGCCTCATCAATACCTAGTATTTTCAAACTAATTACTACCTATCAATATATATCTTTTATCAACAATTACGTAATCTCTTGCAGCGAGTACTGCATCAAAACTTATCTTAATTTTATTATCTTCTATTTTTAATTTACCTTCATTTCTATATAGAAAGTTTTCATTAGGATCTATGAGAACGTATAATAATTTTCCAGTTCTTGGATCAATTTCAATATCAAGAAGATTTCCTACCTCTTCCCCATCTGTCGATATTACTTTCTTACCTGGTAGGTTTTTTGCAGTAGTTACTCTCATATCATCACCTATCTTTATTAAGTAATATCTATTTTTAAAACTATTTATATGAATGTTAATTATGGCGAATGTAATTGTAAAAGATTTAAACGACGAAGATTATGATCTTCTAAATAATCTTGGATTTCCAAGTAATAGAAAAGAAGGTATTGTTGAAGTTACTCCTAATCGCCCAGATATGCTTAGCAATTTAGGTATACATAGAACCTTATATACTTACAGAAATAGAAAAACTCCGTCTATTTACTATTCATCTGAATTATCTATAAAATTTATCGTGAACAATGTTAAGATTAGGCCTTATATTGAGCTTGGAATTGCTTATCTTAAAAAACCATTGGATATTGAAGATGTTATACAATTTCAGGAAAAATTACATGATACATATGGAAGAAAGAGAAAGAAAATAGCTATAGGTCTACATGATTTTTCTAAGATTGTCCCACCTATAGAATATAAAGAGGTCTATCAAGAGAAATTCATACCTTTAGATTCTAATAGAGAAATGAATATAGATGAAATTTTAGCTAGTGATAAAGGTAAGCAATATGGAAATCTTGTATCTTCTCCATACCCTATGCTATACGATAGTTTAGGAGTAATCTCATTTCCACCTATAATTAATAGTGAAAGAACAAGATTGAAAGATGATACTAATACTATATTGATAGATGTAACAGGTATAAACAAATACTATGTTCAAGAAACTATGAGATTGTTATTATGCTATATGATAGACGCAGGTGCATATAGAGTAGAATCTACAGTAAGCTTAGATTATAAGAAAATAGAAGCTCCAATAGAAAAGATAAGAAATCTTATAGGTATTGAAGAAGATTATGCAACATTATTAAGTATGTCTGGTATAGATTACAATGGAATACAAGCTGTTATTCCCCCTTATAGAATAGATTCTATGGATTGGACAGATGTGGCAGAAGAGATAGCTATAAATTACGGATATAACAATATTGCTAGAGAATCAATTAAGATATACCAGGATACAATTATAAAAGAGGATAAATATCGAGATATTATGAATAGATTAGGGTTTAACGAGGTATATTCTTCATTTTTAGTAAATGCTAATGACGCATCTCAGTATATGAAAGTAGAGAGACTTATGAATGCACTTTCCGAAGATTCAAATGCAATTAGATCTTCGTTAGAGTATTCATTACTAAAAATTGCCTATAAAAATAGAACAGCTCCTTTACCTTATAAAATATACGAGATTGGCCGAGTATACGATAATTATGAATACGATCAATTAGGATTTTTAATTATGGATAATGAAATTAAGGTTGAAGATTATTTAGGAATAATAAAAGCTATTGCAGATGAACTTGGTGTTCAAGCTATTGTTAATCATAATAAAGATATACCAATGTTTAACAGTTCAACAGTATTTTATGGCAATATTGGACAAATCGAATATTATATAGGAGCAGTAGCTTATGATATATTAAAAAAGATGAAGCTTGATAAACCTATCGTAATAGGTATATTTAAAAATATTGAAATTAAATAAGTACAATATGAAAGTGGAAAAAATAATGAAAAAAGATGTATTATACGTTGATACTGACTTAAAAATAGCAGATGTGGCCAAGATAATGAAGAAGAATAAATCAAGTTATGTTATAGTTGTTAAAAACAATAAAGCAGAGGGAATAATAACAAGAACAGATATTGTTAATAGATTTGTAGCAGAGCAAAAATCGTATGATACGAAGGCAAAAGATATTATGTCAAGTCCTTTGATAATAGTATTCCCAGAGACAAATATAGATGAAGTTATATCAGCATTTAAACAACATAATATTCAAAGATTAATTGTAATTGATAAATCAGATGGTAGATTAATCGGTGTGGTAGATAAAGATGATGTTTTTAATTTCATCTCCGCTAATAAAATAGACCGGGCAGGGATGGCCGATTAGATTGGGGTGACAATTCTGGTCAACACTGCCCGGTAATCATATTTTAGGTGATAAACATGGGTAAACTCTATCCTAGTAGTGAAAAATATGTTATAAGAATCTTAGTAGAAGTAGATAGAAAAGTAACTAAAGATGATATCATAGGAGCAGTATTCGGTCAAACAGAAGGATTAATTTCTTCTGATATGAATTTAAGAGAATTACAGTCTAGAGGAGAAATAGGAAGACTAGAACCTGAAGGAGAACTTACTTATTCTGGTGATAAAACAATTGCAGTCTTTAGATTATCTTCTAACACGTCTTTAGAGAGAACAGTTATAATAGCAGCTGCTATAGAAACAGTTGATAAAGTAGGTTCAAGTAAGGCAACATTTAAAATAGATAAGATAATAGATGTTAGAGAAGAAAAAAAAGCAAAAATTAAAAACAGGGCAAAAGAACTTATTAAACAATTCTCAGATGAATTCTTCATAGATATAGTAGAATTAGAGAAAGAATTAAGGAATGAAAAACTAGCTAAGGAAATAATACAATTGTTACCAGATAATGATAAAGTAGTAGCACATAAAACATATGACGCGTACGATGAAATAATATTAGTTGAAGGCAAAGCCGATGTACAAAGATTACTATCTTATGATATTAAAAATGTAGTATCTGTAGGAGGAATAAGCGATCGAGTACCTGAAAAGATAATAGAATTGAGTAAGCGTAAAACAGTAACTTTATTCATAGATGGAGACAATGGTGGTAAAAATGTGGCAAAACAATTATTAGAGAAAGGAGTAAAAATAGATTATATAGCAAAAGCTCCTGAAGGCAAAGAAGTAGAAGAGTTATCTAAAAAAGAAATACATAGCGCTTTAAAGAGAAGAAGACCAATATCAGCAGATGAAAATATAGATAGATTAATAGACAATATAAAATATGAAGAAGTAGATAATGGAGAAGAGAATCAAGTAGAAGAAATAGATGATACACCGCCCCATGCACAGTATTTAGCTCAAATAGTAGGTTCAAAGAAATGTATGTTATTGTATAATGATAATAACTATGAAATAATAGAACCAAGTAATTTTATACCTAAAGTTAAAGAAAGAGCTCAAGATATAAAATCAATATATATCGATGGACTAATATCTGAACCTATGTTTAAGGCAATTGTGGCCACATCAGTAAAATATTTAGGTACTACTAATCCTAATGCCAAATATAGATTAGCAAATGAACTTGCAAATAAGCATAAGATGAAAAATATAAAGGTCGTATCAGTAGATGATTGAAATATATCTTCTAGGAACTTCTTCTGGATTACCATCTATTCATAGAAGCTTTCCAAGTATTTTAATTAAAGATCTAAAAAGTGGAGAAGGCGTATTATTTGATGTAGGTGAAAACGCTCAAAGACAGATATTAAAGTATAGAGTAGGTCTAGGTAAGATCAAACACATATTTATATCGCATAATCATATAGATCATTTTTTAGGTCTATATGGATTAATAGAAACTTACAAAGTACTTGGTCTTGATTTACCTACTATTCATCTGCCCCAGCGTATACCAGTAATAGCATCAGAATTCGATTTTAAATATATAAGAACTGGTAAAGTAGTAGAAGGTACTAATTACACGATAACTCCATATAGAGTAAAACATATAAAGAATTCTTATGGATTTCTATATAAGATTAAACCTTCGATAAAATATATAGAAGATAAGATTAAAGATCTTGATACTAGAGATTTTATTAATCTAAAAACTAAAGGCCATACTATGAAATGGGGAAAGATATTAAAGATAGAAGAACTAACCTATATTCAAGAAGGGATAAAGGTGTTTTACACAGGAGATACCATGTATTATGAAGAATTAGCCACACATCTAGGCCAAGTAGATATTCTTATACACGATTGTACTTTTATAGATGAAGTAGATCAAGCTAGGAATAAAAAACATTCTACAATTACAGATGCTATCAATATGGCCAAGAGATTAAATACAAAATTATTAATATTAACACATCTTAGCAATAAGTATGATAATTACAATATAGATGGATTAGAAAACACAATTATAGCTAGAGATGGGTTGAAGATAAGTATTAGAAAAGAGAAGAACGAGTATAAATTTAATATAATTGATATGAATAAATTATAAAAACATTTCTATGTTATTAAAATAGGTGGTATCAATGGCAGTAGATGACAACGTGGTTTTAGTAGGTAAAAAACCAACCATAGGTTATGTGCTAGCAGTATTAACTCAGCTTAGTCAGGGGGCAAAAGAAGTAGTAATTAGAGCAAGAGGTAAACAGATAGCAAGAGCAGTAACAGTATTAGAATTACTTAAAAGAAAATACAGACCTGATATAAAAGTTAAAGCAATAAATACATCTACAGAAGAATTACAAAAAGAGGATGGGAAGACAACTAAAGTATCTGCAATAGAAATCGTGGTTGAGGGCTAACCCTTTTCCAATTCCCTGTATCTCTTCTCAAGTTTTTCATATAATTCTTTTCTCATATCTTTACCAGAATGATCTGCTTTTAAGGCAATTGCTATTTTTGATGCTAAAGCTCTTGCCATTTTTCCTCTAAGTTTCTTAGGTAATCTGTTTATCCAAGGAGATAGATAGATTATACCGTGTTTAGGAGGTTTTACCTTACCTTTAGATCTAATATGTTTAAACAATGCTTTTTCTGCACCTATTACCTGGATAGTAGATGAAGGAGCTTCGATAAGCTTTTGATAACTACCTATTTTTTCTAATAACATACCTACTATAAAAGGTCCGATAAGATAGCTTGTATTTGGAAATTTCTTCTCAATACTGCTTTCAATATACTGTTTAATAGCATTCTCTCTTTTTTTCATATCTTTATACATCTCTAAAAGAGATAGATAAGGTTCGGGGTTTAGATTGTGTTGTTTAAGCTTCTCTGGAATAGAAGGGTCTTCTGGATTGTTTATACTAATATGTAACGTATTCTTAATCCATTCTGATAGTCTTTCATCAATAAGATTTATGGTCTTTTTAAGATCATAATAAGCTCTGATAAGATTTATAATATAATCTTCTTCTGAAGGTTTTGATAATTCTTCTTCTATTTTTTTAAGATATTTCTCTCTAATCTTACTCATAGGAACAGATTCTTGATTAAAAATATTGGATCAGTAAGCTTTTTCTTGTATTTTAAAGTATCTTCTGATACAATTGTAGAAGTAATCAATTCACGTAATTCTCTCTTACTATTTACTCTATTGAAGAAATGATTTAATAACCATTTTACAGACCCTAGTCTTTGTATTCTATACATTGTTTGAAGTTCAGGATCAAGATGCTTCTTTAGCAATTGATCGTACATTTTCAACGTATTTTCTGAGAAATCATTCTTTTGAAATGCCTCTTTTATAGTAATTGCTGCAAGTTTAGATGATAACAAAGCATTTCCTATTCCCTCTCCAGTTAATGGATCTATTAAAGCAGCAGCATCGCCTACTAATAATACATGGTTAAAATATGGTTTTCTTCTCTTAGATCCTAAAGGTAAAGTCCAACCAACGATATTGGTCAATCTTTTCGCATTAGCAAACCTATCTTTGAATTTAGGATGTTGCATTATAAGATTTTCCATAAGTTGTGCCAGATTTACCTTATTTTTTCTCATATCTCTATCTAACATACCTATACCTACATTGGCCTTTTTGCCTTCTAATGGGAATATCCAAAAGTACCCAGGTAACGCTTGTTCAACGAAATGTATTTCAATTACTTCTCTCATTCCTTCTACTCCATCGTAATAAGCTCTTACTGCCGATACATAATGATCTGGATCTCTTATAGCTACTCCTAGTTTACTGGCAACTACTGAACCTGCCCCATCTGCCCCGATTATGATCTTAGCTCTAAATTCATGAGTATTCCCATCTTTATCTTTTGCCAATACACCAACATAATTATTTTCTTCTTTTATTAGATCAAATACAGTATATTGTTCAAAAGCATCTACATTTGGCATTTGCTTCGCATTATTAAACAGAAAATTATCAAAATCATATCTTCTTATTACAGCTCCATGAGGTTTTGCATTTGGATTTTCTTGTCTAGAATCTACTATTAAATCTACTCCATTTGGACCACTCATCCAGACTCCATAGCCAGGACCATGGGGCAATTCAAAAATCTTATCAAACAGTCCAAGTTCTTTCAATATCGTAGACGATTTGCCACTTATTCCATCTCCACAAGTTTTATCTCTAGGAAATTTATGTTTATCTAGCAAAGCAATCTTTAATCCTGAATCTTTAAGATGTAACGCAGTACCTGATCCTCCAGGACCAGCACCAACTATTACTACATCATATTCGTGGTTTTGCATATCTTAGATTATATATGTAAAATATTTAAAAATATCTTAATAATATGATTGTCAAATTTTCATTTCTAGGTTCAGAATACAGTTTTGAAAAATCAAAATACGTGGTAATTCCTGTTATAGATAATATAGACAAAGCTCCAGCTATAGAAGTAATTAAACAATCATTGCAGTTACCAGGTTACAATAATAAGTATAATATTGATTATAATAACATTCCCGTATATACTTATGATATGGTGTTATTAGAAAGATCTTCTATGGAAGAACTAAGTTTTGTTATACGTAATATAATATCAAGATCTAAAATACCTATTATGATTGCCCCAGATCATTCTGTGACAATATCGACTATAGGTCTATTTCAAAATTACGTTATCTTAGATGCCCATCCTGATATGTACGATGAATATAGAGGTTCTAAATATGATCATGCCTGTGTAGCTAAGAGATTAAGAGAATACACAGAACATGTATACCATTATGGTGTAAGAGTTGTTGAACGCGATGAAATTGGATGGAAACATTACGATAATTCGATAAACGATTTTTATCTATCTATTGATATGGACATATTAGATCCTAAATACATAGATACTAATGTATTGGTACCTAATGGTATAAGCTATCAACAATTACTTGATTTTATAGATAGTCTAAGGGGAAAAAATATACTTGGAATAGATGTAGTTGAAATACTTCCTGAGAGAAAAAGTGCATACTTAGTTGCAGATCTAATAGCTAATATTTTAGCTATGCTCGAGAGTAATTAACAAGTTTTTCCACTTATCTGCAATTTTAACAGGATCAAAATTCTCTTTTATAAATCTAAGACCGTCGACTTTTTTATAATCTTCCAATATACGTGGTATATTCTCTATCCAAATCTGTCCTTCTAGTGAGTTAACATCTTTAGTAACAGGCATTAGCACACCTCGCTCAGTATATTTCGGATATTCTATTTTTTCTTCAAAACCAATTTCTAATATTTCTCTACTTCCATGTTTGTAATCTGATATAATAATAGGTTTGTTAAATACAAGAGCTTCTAAAACTGCAATCCCCATTCCTTCCATTGTAGACGGATGTATATAAGCTCTAGCAGATTTAATATAAGGATAGACATTGTTTGTACTTATAATATAAACATCGGCATTATCTTCTGGATTTTCACTTATCTTTAACCCCAATCTAATAGCTAATCTTTTCAACATCTCCTTTTTTTCTCCATATCCTAATATAACTAACTTCATATCTAATTTCTGCTTAATTTTAGAATAAACGTTTATGAGAAAATCCTGGTTTTTCATATCTATAAATCTACCGATATTCAATATATATTCACCATCTATACCAGGATCTAAATTAGAATTGTTTAATATAGAATTTACATCTATAGGATTATATATCGTGGTCGTGTTTTTAATTCCATATCTAATCTTTCCATCAAATTCCATATGTTTAGAGACGAATACTACCATATCTGCGCCTCTCATTACATCAATTTCAAAAGGAATACGCCTATTTAGAAACAAATGATGTATAACCATTATACTTTTGGTATTCAAAACTCTTTTTAAAATATAATTCACGATATTAGATTGATTTAAATGAGATACAATTATATCACCAGATTTAAACATCTTTTTAGCTTCAAATATAATATAAGGTAAATATAAATACCAGAATATACCTTTAATGGATTTTAACTTAGTTATAGGCCTATATTTTATATTCATCTTCGACATATCAAATAGAGTATAAACATCCATATCTAGATATTTACTTAACATTTCAAGAGATCTCTCTGCCCCACCTATTTCTAAGCTATTTATTAGAACTTTCATTCTACTGTAATCGCCTTTGCTAAGAATCTAGGTTTATCAGGATCTCGACCTATTTGAACAGCAGTATTATAAGCTAATCTCTGCAAATATACTATGGCAGCTATGTGAAAATATCTATCTGTTAACATCTCAGGATTTAATCTTATTACTTTACTTCCCCTTGCTTCTATTTCTTTATAATTGTTTATAGCACTGTTATAACTTGAATCGTTTCCATGTATAAATATTGTCTGAGAGTTTTGATCAAATAAACTAAGAGGCCCGTGTTTCATCTCACCAGCAGGAAATGCTTCCGAATATAAATATGTTATTTCCTTCATCTTTAAAGCACCTTCCATAGCTATACTATAATTTATGCCTTTGCCTACGAAAAATATCGGTTTTGTAATATCAATGTTAATCAAAGGTTTAGTTAACCCAACTTCTATTGCCTTTTTAATATACTGCACATCGAAGTCATCTATTAATTTATAACCTAACAATACCTGTGCAAGAAATGTTTTAGTAGCTGCTACCCCAATTTCTATACCAGCATTCATAGGTATTACATAATCTGATATAGATGCTAATGTAGAACCTATATAGTTTGTAATACTTATAATCTTTGCCCCCTTTTCTTTAGCTAGTTTTACAGCGTATATTGTATCTATTGTTTCTCCACTTTGACTAATAGCTAAAACATATTTTGGCCTATCTATAAGATATGGATATTCTGAAGATATGTAAGGCAATATCTTATTTTTCGTCAAATATCTAATAAAAGTCAATGCATGATAACTACTTCCTGCAGCTACTCCGTCTATTCTTGTTCTTTTTATTATCTTTTTCAACAATGATATATCTATAGGTTGAATAGCTTCTGGTAATTGTCTTTGTTCTTCTATTTCTTTTAACATAAAATGCGGATAATTATCTAAAATCGCTGCCTTATAATCGCTTTCAAATATCCTTACAGGTCTGTTTACAAGATTACCATTATTATATATCACATAACCTTCTTTTGTTATATATCCATAATCTCCATCTTCTAATCTTATATATTTATTAGTATATGGAAGAAAAGCAACAAGATCTGAACTTAAGAACATCTCGTTTTCACCTATACCTATAATAAGAGGCGTACCTTGTTTTACAAAATATATTTTATCATGTTGATCTTTATGCATTATAGCTAATGTAAACGTACCTTCAATCTCTTGATATAATCTTGCTAAAGCATTTAGTATGTTTTCATTAACAGTCAATTGATCTAATATTGCCGCTATTCTCTCTGAATCTGTATCAGAAACAAGATTATCGATTTTTCTATCTATATTTACAGTACCATTATGTACTAATACTATTTTGCCATATACATGAGGATGAGCGTTTTTAGGTTCGACTGCACCATGAGTTGCCCATCTAGTATGGGCGATAAACGGAGAATTAACATTTTCCAATTTCTTCAATAAATCGTCAACTTTACCAACTATTTTTACTAGATTTCCATCGTAATAACCTACTGAATCATAACCACGGTATTCTACAGCTTTTAATGCATATTTTATTACCTGATTTGGTCTATGGCCTATATACCCAACAATACCACACATAAAATTAATAGTTTTGATCTATATTTAAATTTTATGTAATATATATCATGAGTCTGTTAGGTTTAGATGGAAAAGGCATATTAGTTGCATTGATCATAGCTTTATTGTTATACTTTTTAAGTAGACCTGAATATCTATTTGGTTTAATAGTATTTTTAATGTTAGGTAATTACGTATCTATGATTAGACCTGTAACTAAGATGAAGATGAAGAAACTTGAGAAAACAAGATCGTTCAATAATGTATTATCTAATGGTATAATACCTATATTATTAGCTTTATTTGATATGCCATTTGGAATAATCGATAGAGATCTTGCTTATCTAGGTTATTTAAGTGCTTTAGCAGCAATTACTGCTGATAAGTTTTCATCTGAACTTGGAATATTCGATAAGTACGTATATACTATTATAGGTAGAAGAAGAACAGTAATAGGAAGAAGCGGAGGGATAAGTCTATACGGATCATTAGCAGGTGCATTTGGATCTATGTTAATATCTATATTTGGTATATTAGTATTTAATATAAGTATAGAAAATTCTATTCTAATATTTATAGCAGGTATAATAGGTAATCTGTTTGATTCTATAGCAGGGTATTTTGAAGAAGAAGGAATAGGTAGTAAAGAGATAAGCAATGTTATAGGGGCATTAGGTGGAAGTATCTCTGGAATTCTTTTATATTACGCTTCTAATTCTTTAGTTTTACCAATACCTATTTACTATTTGACTTTGATATTTTTATTAATATTCTATTATATAATATTTTCACAGAATATGAGGTAAGATCATTAAATACTTGCCATCTTGATATATTAATAGCTTAAGTTTAGTTGCTGTAGCTGCTTTAAGATGTAAATCGAGATTCATATCAAAAGCTATTAAATATTTATAGGCCGGTCTGTGTCTTAAAAATCTCTGAGATGTAATTTTAATGTATATCTGATCATTATATACGAATATCGAGGGGTTGTATCCTTTTTCATACAATTCTTTATAAACTTCGTATATTTTCATGTCTACATTTACTTCTTCATCCATTATACCTAGGTCTTTCAATAGTTTAACATCGTAATCTGAAACTATTATAAAATCGTCAAACTCCTGTCCTATGTTTAATTCTAATATTTTCTCATCTTTAGGTATTCTTCTAAACATGGTTATTTTAAAATGTATAGATATTTTAAAATAGGTATGAAAGCACTAGAGCTTGCCCAAGAATTAAATATAATATATCCGTCTAATGAAATATACGATTCACCAGCAGGTTTCTATAATTATGGAGAGATAGGATTAAGGATGAAGAATAGAATAATAAACTTATGGAGAAAAATATTTGTAAGAAGACATAATTTTATTGAAATAGATACTTCTTTGATAACTCCAGAGATTGTATTAAAAGCTTCTGGTCATTACGATAACTTCACAGATCCTATGGTAAGGTGTATGAAAACAGGTAATGTTTACAGAGCTGATAAGATTGTAGAAGAAGCTGGTAAAACATGGGATCCTGAAAAAGCAGATGAACTTCTTAAAGATCTAAGATCAGAATATGGTGGAGAATTTTCAAAAGTAGAATATGTAAACTTGATGTTTAAAACAGAAATAGGTTATGGTAGAGATCAAATAGGTTTTCTAAGACCAGAAACTGCACAGGGAATGTTTGTAGATTTTCCAAGATTTTATAAAACCTATAATCGCTTACCTATAGCTATAGCACAAGTTGGTAAAAGTTTTAGAAATGAAATTAGTCCTAGAAGAGGATTGATTAGATTAAGAGAGTTTAATCAAATGGAAGTTGAATACTTCTTTGATCCGAATAATCCTGTTTTTAAGAATTTTGAAATGTATACCAATAGAAAGTTTAGGATTAAAAGAAGAGGAAAAGATAACATTGAAGAAATGACAGTATCTGATTTTTTAAAAGAAGTAATGGACAATCAAATTATGGCAGCTTTCTTAGCTATGGAATGGGAATTCTATACAGAATTAGGTTTAGATCAGAGAAAAATGTGGATAAGAGAATTAGAAGCTCATGAAACACCACATTATTCTAAAGGTAATTTCGATATAGAAGTTATGACAGAATACGGTGTTATAGAAATAGCTGGAAATGCTTATAGATCAAATTATGATCTTAGTAGACATAGAGAATATTCTAAATTATCATTTCCAACCCCTCATGTAGTTGAATCTTCATTAGGTTTAGAGAGATTATTGTATGTAATCTTAGAACAAGGATTTAGAAACGATCATTTTGAGTTTAATACCAAAGTCAGACCATACGATTTTCTATTTATAACATTAAGCGGTTTAGATGGGCATGAAGAATATCTTAAATTAATAGATAAGTATGATGTAATGTATATTGATGGAAAAGGAGAGGCAATTAAGAAGATAAACAGAGCTAGAAAAATCGGGGTAAATAGGGTTTTGATTAAAGATCTTATAGGTTATACGTTTTTTGATGGTATAAAAAACAGAAGATTAACTCATCTTGAGGATGTCTTCAATATTATAGCATAATCTAAATCATAAATACTTAAAGATCTTAAATCAAAGGATTCATCTAATTTTATTATTCCACCTTCAAAAGTATGTCCATCTATACCAATACTACCCTTTATATAAATTATGGTAAGATGTGTTATCGATTGTCGCATTTTCCTAAGTAATTCTTCGATCTTCTCTTTACGATCTATTATGTATACTCCAATTCTTCCTATATTCTCTCCGTCAGGTCTATGGATTAATCTTATTAATCCATCTTGATGATAAAGACGCCTAATATAAGGATGAGTTTTGTTTTCAGATATTCCTAATGAATAATCATCTTCGGTAAATCTTTTTATACTAAAATTTGGAAATTTGGTAATCGCCTTTAAAGTATGGGAGATACCTTCATAGAAACTCACCATAGTCGCCCCACATACTACTGTTTGACATTCCTCTCCATTAACATAATATACGATAGCTCCGCATCCCTTTATTATAAATATAGTTTCTTTCTTTTTAGTATGATAATGTACAGGTTGAACATGATTTTCAGGAGTATCAGCTATTGTCATTACCCAATCTTTTTTTATCGTAAACCTTGTTCTCACTTCTGGACCATTAGTACTATAAGATTTTACATCATTATAACCAGGTTTTAATTCAGGAAATATGGTTTCTCTCATATCTATTTACACATAGGTAGATTAGGTAAATTGCCACATATTTGCTTTATCTTTCTATTAACATTATCTGCCCAATTCTCATCTGCACAATCTTTACATTTCTCATACACATCGAAGTATTTGGATGTTATATTTAACGTTTTCTCTACTTTTAAATAAGCTTCTTTAAATGATATAAAATAATCGGGATTGCTACTATACATAAAGCCTCGAGCAAGTTTCATACCTAATAAGAAATCCCAATAATTCTCATAATCAGCTATTTTTTTACAATAACCATTTATCATTTCATACCTATTGCCATCGTAATAACAACAATATTGAAAGAATTTATCCAAGCTCATATAATCTTCACATTTTTTATCATCTTCATTCTTTTGACCAGTTAATCCCACAGTCTTAATCTGATCAACTAAACCGTCATTGTTTATACCATTAAAATATGACACAGTAGCTTCTGTAAAATTCCTACCTTGATCATATATAAGAGCTGTTAGCATCATTCGATATATCATATATCTATCTTCGAGATCTTTTGCCATATATTTACTATATTGTTTTATTAACTGTTCTGCTTGATCTGAAGCATTAGCTAATAATAATATACCTTTACACATATTTATGTCTATTTCAAATATTCGTTTACCTAATATGTTATTACTGTTTTCACATGGACTAATGATTTCTTTAGTTATATCAAGTTTTACATCCATAATACCGAATCCACATACGTAATCGCTAATCTTAGGCGTATTTGGTAACATTGATTTAACAGCATCGTATGTAAGATTATGACCACATCTTTCCATTTGTTCTTTTGCATCTTTTGCAAATGATACATGATTAGGATTATAATTTGTAAGCTCGTCTATTAAAGCTCTTATAAAAGGTGGATCCATATCTATTATATCTGAATAGAATTTTATCTTCTTTACTATATTTTCATCAGGTTCATTGCACCCTTTTGTATATCTAGCAGTATTAAATATGTTTTTATAATTTTTAATTTGACTAGAATTTAACATAAGAAAACAACCAACACATTTAAATACAACATCATCCTTATCATTTATATCGTATATTTTAGGTGGATTGTATATTGGTTCTCTATAATCAGGAGTATCTTTAAAATAAGATGTTCTACTTGCTAGACTAATACCTAATAGATCTACTCCGGAAGACGAGTATATTACAGGTAATCCTTGATCTACCTTAAAATACTCTTTACAATAACTTAAAGTATAGGAAAATACCTGTTCATTTTTATCAAAACCAGATGTAAGTACAGATATAGGATTGTTTTTGCCCAATAATATTATCATTGATTCTGGAATTAGCGGAGGAGATGGTAGCATCATCAAACCCTTTCCAGTCATCTGCGATAAGGCCATAGTACCTATTCCTTCAGTAGAATAGATTGTTTTCATAATGTAATCAAAATTACTATATTTGTATCCATCTGGTCTAATCTTCTTTTCTAACCAAGATTGAGGAATATACATGTATGTTATTGCACTTGGTTTACCGAGATCTCTTGAAAATCTTATTAAACTATCCATTCGATAAATTAGCTCAGCAACAGAATCTTTATTATCTAATTTATCAACATCTAGACCAAAACCTATTATTGAAACATTTTCATAGAGAAAACTATCCGATAGTATAATATCTTTTAATTTCTTTAGATGTTGATGTTTAACATCAAAAGGTATTGATAGACCAATTAGACAACTTGGACAGAGTATTTTCCAAGATACTACTTGTGCCTTTATCCTACCTGCAACAGGTGTATTTGAATTTACATCTAATCCTTGTAATAATTCATCAGGAGTAATAGAAGCTTCTGTAAACAATATTACAGGTCCTACGTGTCCTTGATTTCCATAGGCCTCTCCAGATAGTCTAGCTACTAATAATGCAGAATTATCTACTTCTGGAATACCGTATTTACTATAAAAGACATATACAGGTATATAACCAAGATCTAGATAACAAGCAGCTCTTATATCAGGTAATGCTGGTAAAAGATATTGTGTTTTAGTACCAGAAATGTATTTAATTGGATATCTTAAAGAATTATTGCAAAATGGATTAAGTTCATTGAAATCAGAGAAAGATGGACCAGAACCTATTCCAAAGAATAAGAATCTGTGAAATAATTTATATCTTTTCTCTATCTCTTGATCACTTAATTTGGATATATCTTCTATGTATACGCGGCCATCATCTTCCATAATAACTTTATAAAAAGCCTGATTTTTCTTTATTTCACTTACAGAAAGATAAGGTGAAACAATAATAGCTTCAATACTAGGATAATGACTAACATTTTGTATCCAACATTCTCCACCAATTAGAGATTCGTCAAACAAAGCTTTTTTATCTCCTAATAAGAATTTCCAATAAGCCTTAAACTTATCCCAACCTACTTTCTTTAATTTAGAATAATTGCATACCAATGTATACACAGATCCGTTTTCTCTTGATTCATACTGTTTTTTAGCTTCTTTTAACACATTAATTAAAGTATTCTTATCATATTGCACAGATACATTTTCAGCAATACCTAAATTTTTATAAGCATCACTAGAGGCCTTTAATTGTTGATTAATTTGATCAATACAACCAGAGAAAAGTAATAAGAAGACAAGTATCATTTTTTTGTAAATCCCCGTATCCAATCTTCTAGAGTCTGCCTTTTTATCTGTTGTTCCTTTAATGCCTTTTCTTGATAATCCAATTTCTGCTGTATCTCTTTCTCTGTTTCCGGAGTTCTAAGTTTTATAAGATTTAGTTCTTTATTTATGATATTTATGTTTATCTTAATCTCTTCTAATTCTATTAATAATCTTCTTGCCTCTTCTAATTTTGTATTTAATTGTTCAACACCTACTAATACCTCTTGAATCTTCTTCAATCCTTCTGCTATTTCCCCATTGGTCATCATATCATATAGTAAATTTTTCATAGAATTAAACGATTCCTTCTGTTCTACAAATAATTTTACATATTTCTTAAATTCGTCTTCATAGCCCAATATTGTTTCTTTATATTGAGACAATTCCGATATTAATCTTCTTTTGATATCTAACAAAGTCTCTAGTGTTTTTAAATCATCATTTACCAATTCTGCATATTTTGCTATTTCTAAAAGGTATTCTCTTCTATATTTCTCTAAATTAGCTCTTACCTTTCCAATATCTTGTAATCTATCTATTATAATTTCTGCTTCTTTTGCTAATTTGTCAAACGACTGTAATTCTTGTCTTATAGTTCTTAACTCTTCTAGTATTGCTGAAGCTCTTTCTATAGCAGAAGTATCTTTTATTTCTACATTTTTAAGTATATCTTGATTATTTTTGATCTGTGTGGCCAATTCAGCAGATCTACTTTGAAGTTCATAGTAATCTTGTACTACTTTTTGTAACTTATCATTTATTTCAAATATAGTGCCTGTCATATTAGTTAAAGAATTCTGTATTTCTACATTTTTCTTATTTAGTTCTTGCAATTCTGCCAATAGTTTTTCTCTCTCAGTAAGAATTTCAAGTATATATTCATATCGTTTAACAATTTCTCTAAGTTCTTGCTCTATATATTTGCTATTATCTAATACTTCTTTAAATCGATTTATCTCATCTAATTTATCTTTTAAATTCTCTACATCTTTTTCAGAGAAATTCGATAGTTTTTCAAGATAAACATCAAGATCTTTCATTCTATTTTCTATTAATTTCATTTTCTCATCTATTGATTTTCTCAATTCTTGTTCTGTTTGAGATATATCTGATGTTGATACTTCAGCAATCATACCTGCAAAGGAAGATACTTGTCTATACTTATCATCTATTTGAGTTGCAGTCTTTTCAATATCTCTGTTAATTAAAGATATATCTCTATCAAATTCTTCTTTGAATCTCTGAAATTGAGATATGAAGATAATCAATTTATCTCTATCTGAAGCTATCTGTTCTAACTTCTGCCCAAGCTGTTCAACAATTTCATATACAATTTTTATCTCAATTTCAACATCTTCCTTAAGCTGTGATATTCTATTTTCAACATTTTCAATTCTTGACTTTACCTTCTCTTTTCTGGCCTCTACTTCTTCTTTCTTAGGAGCATTCCAAGATATGTACATTTCATTAAACTGATATTTTATTTCAACTATTCCTTCTCTTTCTAAGTATCTAACCCATTCTTCAATAGTAGTTTGATCGTATTTTGTCTTTAAAGCTAAATATGAGCTAGTTACTTCACGCTCATCTTTTATTATCTGAATTATTTTATCTATCGGTGTAGATATTAGAATTTCTTCGAACTCATCCACAATTAATATTATTGTAATCATTATTTAAATCTATTTGCTTATAAAAAAGCATGCTTCAAAGTCTTGTTGATAGATTGACAAATCTAGGGTATTATGAATTATTAGATTGGGAAAATGTATATATGACAAAACTAAGAGTGGATGGACAAGAATATCAGGCGTATAGGGTAATACATAGTACTGCATTAGGTCCTTCAAAAGGTGGTATAAGATTTCATCCAAATGTTGATGAACATGAATTAAAGATGCTATCTCTTTTAATGAGTTTAAAGAATTCTTTAGTAGAACTTCCTTATGGAGGTGCAAAAGGAGGAATAAAAGTAGATCCAAAAAATCTATCTATAGAACAGCTTAAAAAATTATCAAAAGAATACGCTATTGCCTTCTCTGATATTATAGGTACATGGAAAGATATACCTGCACCAGATGTAAATACCAATTCTCAAATTATAGCATGGATGTTAGACGCTTATCAAATTTCTAAAGATACGAAAGAAGCGGCCATGTTTACATCTAAACCTGTAGAATTAGGAGGTATAGCTTTTAGAGAAATATCTACATCTTATGGAGGTTTTGTAATAATAGAATACATAGCTAAAGAGATAGAAAAGAGAAATATTAGTATAGCTATACAAGGGTCTGGTAATGTTGGTGGTAATCTAGCAGAGATGTTATACAATGCTGGCTTTAAAGTAGTAGCTATTTCAGATAGTAACTCGGCAATATACGATCCAGAAGGTTTAGATATAAAGAAAGTACTTGAATATAAGAAAATAAATCGTACCTTTCATGGTTATAATGCAGAACAGATAGATAATGCTACTTTATTAGAATTAGATGTAGATATACTTGCACCTGCTGCATTGGAATTGCAAATTAATGAAAAAAACGTCCATAATATCAAAGCTAAATGGATAATAGAGATGGCAAATAATCCTATTGATTGGAAAGTAGATGAACAATTAAATTCAATCGTAGTACCAGATATATTGGCAAATTCGGGTGGAGTAATAGGAAGCTATATGGAATGGGTATATAATATTACAGGTAATTATATAGATGAAAATACTATGAAGGATAATTTAAAGTATAGAATCTTGAATAAGTTTAAGAAATTATTATCTTTAGGAATAAATAAGATGAGAGATAATGCTATTAAAGAAGCAGCAGAAAGGATAATTAAGGCAAAAAGGTTAAGAAAATAATCTATTTTATTTATAACATAAAGTTTTAAAAGTTTTTTGCTTTATAAATATGATCTTAACATGAAAGGTAAGTTTTCTAAATCTTCCCCTAAACTTAGGGTGGATCCAATAGGTCATTTTCTAATACCTACAGCAAGAAAGCTTGATGAAAAAGAGAAAAAAGAATTGTTGGATAAATTGGGCAAGTCTGAAAATGAATTACCAAAAATATTAAAATCAGATCCTGTAGTATTGGCATTAGGTGCAAAAGAAGGAGAGATAATCGAATTTAAGAGAAATGATTTTGGAATACGTTATAAATATTATAGGGTAGTTATTGGTGAACGATATGAGTTACCAAATGAATGAAATATCTAAAGTACTTTTAAAGAAGTATTTTGAGTATAACAATTTAGTTAAACAGCAGATAGATTCGTTTAATCGTTTTGTTACAGAAGGAATAGATAGATATCTTAAGAGTAAAATTAGAAATAGAGAAAATGAAATAGAAGTTGATATGGAGAGAATTGCTAGAGATAGTAATAAGAATAAAATAGTATATAAGATTGAAAGAATAGCTATAGAACCTCCTACACGAGTAGAGAGTAGTGGAAACAGGTTTCCATTGTTTCCTGCTGAAGCTTTAATAAGAGATCTAACTTATTCTGGAAGAGTAATTGTAGATATAGCTAGATATAAAAGAGAATATCAAAATGATGGTACATATACAGATAGATTTGAAGAGATAGAAAAAGGAATGTATGTCGGAGATCTACCTATAATGGTAAATTCAGTATTGTGTAATTTAAACAATCTAAGACCTGAACAGAAGATAGAAAGAGGCACAGATCCAATGGATCCTGGAGGTTACTTTATAATCAATGGTACTGAAAGAACATTGATAGGTATTGAAGATATAGTACCTAATAAAATATTAGTATTAAAAGACGGAGATTCTGTAATAGCTAAAGTATTCTCTACAAGAGACATATATAGGGCAAAAGTAAGTGTAAAGAGAACTAAAGATGGATTGTTTTATTTAGAATTCCCTCATTCTGTACCTCAACTCAATGCTTTTCTAGTCATTCGAGCTTTAGGTCTTAGTTATGAAGAAATTGAGCAAATTATTAAGCAATATCCAGAAGTTTATTTCGATTATTTACTAAATAAAGATGCAATAGAAAGATTATTACAGAAAAGTGAAGAAAGTATAGAAGTATATCTAATAAAGAGATTAAAGCCTAATAATCAATTCGAGATACAAGAAAATCATTATAAGAAGTTGCTTACAAATTTCCTATTACCACATCTTAATACAGATGATGAACGAGAGTCTAAGATTAAGAAGGCCAAGTATATACTTAGGATGATAATAAGAGCTTCATTACTTGCATATGGAAAGATTAAAGAAGATGATAGAGATCATTATGGAAATAAGAGAATTAAACTTGCAGGTGACCTAATAGCTGAATTATTTGGTTATGCCTTCGATCAATTGTTAGGAGATATAAGAAATCAGATTAATAGAAATGTAGTTAGAGGTAGGAAGATAGGAAAGATAGGAACATTGATAAGACCAAATGTATTTACGACTAAAATTATGTATGCAATGGCAACTGGTAATTGGATAGCTGGACAAGTAGGAGTATCACAGGTAATGGATAGGGTAAGTTTTGTATCATCGTTAAGTCATAGAAGAAGAGTATTGTCTCCTCTCGATAAATCTCATCCGCATTTTAAAGCAAGAGATCTACATGGTACATGGTATGGTAAGATCTGTCCTTCTGAGACTCCTGAAGGTGCATCAACATCATTATTGAAAAATCTGGCAATAGCGGCAGAGATTACTACAGAATATATAGATGATAAACAGAAATCTAAGATATTGGAAATTCTAAATAAGTATGCTGGTGGGGATGTACAAGTATACTTAGACGGGTATTATATTGGAGAATACAAAGATGGAGAAAAGATATTTAAAGAATTAGTCTATGCTAGAAGATCCGGGTTATTAAGTAGTTCTATAAACTTCTATTATGTATCTAAATTTGATGAATTATATATCAATACTTCACCTGGAAGACTTAGAAGACCTTATTTAGTTATAGAAAACGGTATTCTAAAAGTTTTGAAAATATGGGATGATATAAAAGGAGGTAGATATAATTGGGAAGATTTGGTAAAGATGGGGTATATTGAATATTTGGATTCTGAAGAGGAAGAAAATGCTTTGATTGCTAGATCTATAGAAGACTTAGGTGATGGAAAGAATTATACGCATTTAGAAATAGATCCTGCTACATTATTTGGAGTAGCTGCCGCATTATTACCTTTTCCAGAATACAATTCTTCACCTAGATTAACTATGGCAAGTGGTATGCTCAAGCAAAGTCTAGGTTTGTATAATTCTGCCTTCAATTATAGATACGATACTAAGGCATATGTAAACTATTACAATGAGAGACCAATAGCTACTAGTAGAATATACGAACATCTAGGATTAAGTAAGAGAGCTGCTGGGTATAATTTAGTAGTAGCTGTAATGAGCTATAGAGGATGGAATATGACTGATGCAGTAGTAATTAACAAATCTGCAATAGATAGAGGGTTTGGAAGAAGTATAATGTATAAAACCTATAGTACTGAGAAAGTCAAGTATTACGCTGGTTATGAAGATAAGATAACAAAACCTACAGAAGATATAGTTGGTCATAAAGATCCTGAGTTATATGCAAAGATAGATCAAGATGGACTTCCTAGAATAGACGAGTACTATGTTGAGAATGAAATATTAATAGGTAAAATCTCCCCACCTAGATTCTTAGAAGAAATAAGTATAGGTAAGATAATTCAAGAGAGATATAAGGATAGTTCTGTTAAGGTTAAAGAAGGAGAAGAAGGAAGAGTAGATAGAATCATAGTTACTATTAACGATGATGGCGATCACGTAGTTAAAGTTAGATTTAGAATGAATAAAATACCTGAAATAGGAGATAAGTTTAGCTCTAGACATGGACAGAAAGGAGTAATAGGTATGATAGTCCACCAGAAGGATTTACCATTTACTAAAAGCGGTATTGTACCAGATTTGATAATTAATCCTCATGCAATACCTAGTAGAATGACTGCTGGGCACTTACTTGAAATGCTCGGATGTAAAGTAGCTTGTATGAATGGAAATTACGTAGATGCAACGCCTTTTTCAGGTGATAAATTAGAACAGTTTACAGAACAACTTAAAAAGATGGGGTTTGATGAATGGGGAGAGGAAGAAATGTATGATGGTATAACTGGAGAGAAGATTAAGGTGAAGATATTCATTGGTGTTATATATTATCAAAGACTTCATCATTTAGTATCAAATAAAATGCATAGTAGAACAAAAGGACCTGTGCAATTGCTTACAGCACAACCTACTGAAGGTAGAAGTAGAGAAGGAGGATTAAGATTTGGAGAGATGGAAAGAGATACCTTATTAGGGTATGGTGCAGGTGCTGTAGTATTAGATAGATTATTAGAAAATAGCGACAAACATTATGAACTTATATGTCAAGATTGTGGAAGTTTTGCATATAAAGATGAGTATAAAAATGAATACGTATGTCCTGTATGTGGATCTAATAATGTTGGTAAGGTAGAAATTCCTTATGCATTTAAACTATTGTTAAATGAAATTATATCTTTACATATCTATCCAAGGCTTCTAATTAGAAAGAAAGGTGATATTGAAGGTGAAAGAGATGAATGAAAGTAAAGATATAAAAATTAAAAGAGAAGCTGGAATGAATGCTATATATAATAGAGAATGGTATGAAATTTATAAAATACAATTCATAGTACCTTCAGATGATCTTATAAAGAAATTAGCTACTGTAGAAGTTAGATTAGCTGATACATACGATGATAAGGGCTATCCAATTGAAGGGGGATTAATGGATACCCGTATGGGAGTAGTAGATCCTGGTATAAAATGTAGGACTTGTGGGGGCAATCATAAAACGTGTCCAGGACATTTTGGGTATATTAAATTAAATGCACCAGTAATACATCCTATGTTTGTAAAACATCTAGAATATGTATTAAATAATACATGCGAAAAATGCCATAGATCTTTGAATAATCAAGAATTGTTAAGAGGTAATTATAAGATTAGGGATAAAGTTAAATGCCCTCATTGTGGTGCCCAACAATCTATTATAAAATTAGAAAGACCTTATAATTTCATAATAAAATTCGATCAAAGTGAGACTAAAGAAGACGAATTATTAATTAAAAAAATAGAGAGATGGTTAGAGAAAATTCCAGAAGAAGATATGAAAGAGCTATCTAAAGCATTTTCTCCATATTCAATAACGACTAAGCAATATATTTTTTCTCCTAAAAATTTCCTTATAAACTATTTATTAGTACCTCCTCCTAGAATAAGACCTTCTATAACTTTAGAATCAGGAGAGAAAAGTGAAGATGATCTTACACATGCATTAGCAGAAATTATTAGAGTAAATGAAAAGCTTGAAATAAATAAAAGAGCTGGAGCACCTACTTTAATACATGAAGATCATTGGCGATTATTACAATATCATGTATCAACTTATTTTGATAACGAATTACCAGGCATACCTCAGCTTAAACATAGAAGTGGTAGACCTCTTAGGACATTAGCTCAAAGATTAAAAGGTAAAGAAGGAAGATTTAGATATAATCTAAATGGTAAAAGAGTAAATTATTCTGCTAGAACAGTTATTAGTCCAGATATTAAGATAAATTTCAATGAAGTTGGCGTACCTATTAAGATAGCTGAATTTCAAACAGTGCCTATTGCAGTAACATCTAATAATTTAGAATATTGTAAAAACTTAGTATTAAGTGAAAACTATCCAAGGGCATTGTATGTGATAAGACCAGATGGAGCTAAGATAAAGGTATTACCAAATAATAGAATTAATCTTGCTGAAAATCTAGGTAATGGATGGGTAATAGAAAGACAGTTGGTCGATGGAGATGTAGTTTTATTTAATAGACAACCGTCATTACATAGAGTCTCTATGATGGCACATTATGTTAAAGTATTACCTGGAAAAACATTTAGGATAAATCCTCTTATTACCCCTCCTTATAATGCAGATTTCGATGGAGATGAGATGAATTTACATGTATTGCAATTAGAAGAAGCTAGAGTAGAAGCTATTGAATTAATGGATGGAAAGAAACACGTATTGTCTATAAGAAATGGTAGGGCATTGATAAAACATTCAGAAGACGGAGTTACAGGTTTATACTATTTATCAAAAGAAGATACGAAGATAGATAAGAATAATGCTCTTAGAATATTGGCCAATAGCGGTGTAGATATAAACATGTTGGAACCTAAGAATGAATACCTTGGTAGAGAATTATTAGAATTATTATTACCTAAAGATTTTGAATTAGAAGCAGATACAAAATTAGGAGTAAAATTAAAGATAGTTAAAGGTAAAATTATAGAAGGTGTTATCGATGGTAAATCTTTAGATGAGTTGATAAAGAGATTAGTAATCTTGTATGGAGATGATGTAGCTTATAATTTTATAAACAAATCTTTCAAGATAGGTATTGAATATTTGACATTGCAGGGTATAACTGTATCTTATAAAAATTATTATGTAGATCCGAAATATAGGAAGAAAATAGAGGCAGAATTGAAGAAGATGGATGAAGATATTCAGAAGTTAATAGAGATGTATAAGCAGAAGACTTTAGAGAGGTTACCAGGTATGTCTCTAAAACAGACTTTAGAAGCAAAGATAATGCAGAGAACTACAGAAGCAAGAAATAATATTGGTAAATTACTTGAGCAGTATTTTGGAATAGAGAATTCTTCTATATTGATGGCCAAAATAGGTTCTAGAGGATCTTTATTGAATGTTATACAGATGTCTGGAACAGTTGGACAGCAAGTAGTTAGAAATAAAAGACCTTGGAGAGGTTATAATAGAAGATTGTTACCATTCTATGAAACTGGAAAGTTAACAGGTAGAGAAAGAGGATATGTGTATAGATGTTTTACTCTTGGACTTGAAGTAGACGAATTCTTTGCCCATAGTATTGCTGGAAGAGAATCTATAGTTAATACGGCAATAAGAACATCGAGAAGTGGTTACATGCAAAGAAGATTGATAAACGCTCTAGCAGATTACTATGTTAATGATAATCTAGCAGTAGAAGATGGATATGGTAAAATAATACAATTTATCTATGGAGGAGATGGTAAAAATCCTATGTATAGTGCAGCTAGTAAGCTTGATATAGATGATACTAGAAAAGATGATGTTGATACTGTATAGGTGATATTATGAAAAGTAAGGTCAATGTTAAAATAGAAAGTGGAGAGGCCGTAGGTATTATAGCTGCCCAATCTATAGGTGAACCTGGTACACAGATGACTATGAGAACGTTTCACTATGCTGGTGTAGCAGAACACGTCCCTACAGGTCTACCTAGGATTATTGAAATATTAGATAGAAAAAACGTACCTAAAAAGCCTTTATTAGTAATAAGATTTAAACCAGAATACGCTAAAGATCTTTCAACTGTTCAGAAGATAATGAGAGAAATTGAACACATAAGTTTAAAAGATGTAGCTTCATTTAATCTATCGATAACTGAAAAGAATTATGTTATAAAAATTAAAATAAGATTAGATGATTATTATAAACAATTAGTTAGTTCAGATCGCATATTAGATCATATTAATAAATTCTTGAAGAGTAAAGGTATAGATAAGAAATTGAGTAAGGCAAGGAATATGGAAGTTTATCGATTAGTAGTTAGTAGAGATATAAGTATTGAGAAAATACATTCTATTTACTCTAAATTACCGACTCTTACTATAAATGGAATAGAAGGGATAAGTAAGGCCACTGTAGTTCAAGAGGAAGGAGAATTTTTAATAAAAGCAGCTGGAAATAATCTAGAAGCTCTATACAATAAATATAAAGACTATATAGATCTTAATAGGTGTTATACTAATGATATCGTCATGATATACAAATTGTTTGGTATAGAAGCCGCTAGAAATGCTATTCTTAAAGAATTAAAAGAAACGTTAGATATGCAAGGTCTAGATGTAGATATTAGACATTTGTCGTTGTTAGCAGATGGTATGTGTTGGACAGGAGAAGTATTATCTATAGGTAGAAATGGAATGGTAAGGTATAAGAATTCTGTATTGGCAAGGGCAGCATATGAAGAAACAATAAAACATTTAGTTAGAGGAGCTATAAACGGAGAAGAGGATAAACTTAAAGGACCAGTTGAAGCAGTATTAAGTGGCAAACCTATAAGCTTTGGTACTGGTGGAATAATTTTAAAATTTAAGTTTAAATCATAATTAGGGTGTATAATATGGATGAAAAAAGTAGTAAAATGTTGATAAGAAAAAGATCTAAAAAGATAATAACTGATGTAAATTTAGATAATTTAAAATTAATAGCAGAGACTGGAAAGATAGTTTATGGTTATAGAGAGGTAAAAAGAGTATTAAATAAATCGCAAGTACATGCTGTGTTTTTAGCTAAGAATTCTAGAGAAGATGTGTTATCTGAAATATCCTCTATTTGTCAACAGAAAGGAATAAGATTGATATACATAGGTACTTCTTTAGATATGGGACAAGCAATTGGTAAACCATTTCTCGTATCCGCAGTAGCTGTATTAGAAAAAGGAGAAGCTAAGATATAGATGGAAATCAATACAGACGATTTGTATTATATAAAGGAATACTCGTCTATTGTTGGAAAAGTACCTAAATCTGTCTATATAGATCAAGAATACTTGTTTTTTATAACCGATACACCAGATTTAGATTTGAAATACGTTCACACTTTAAGTAAAAAATTTAATAGTAAGATTGTAATTTTAGGGTATTCTAATAAATTAGACGAATTCATAAGATTGTTTTATAATAACGTTAAGATAAATAGGTATGATGTATTTGATGCTAATCAAGATAAAGTATTGGTTATATTTGTAGATCCGAAGTATGTTAAGTATGCTATAGGTAATAATAGTAGTAAACTTAGAGCTGCTAAAAAGATATTTAAAGAATTATTCAATATTAATGATGTAGTTATAAAAAAAGATATTACAATGGAAGGGTGAGTTTATGGATTTAGATAAGGCGATAGTTGGAAAGATTGTAATAAACGGAGAACATTTTGAATTACTATTAGATCCTGATAAAGCTTATGCTTATTTAGAAGGATCTAAAAAAGATATTAATAATATATTGGTCATTGAAGAAGTTTATAAAAATGCAAAAAAAGGTGAGAGACAATCGCCTAGTAATATAAAGAAAGCTTTTGGTACAACCGATATAAATATTATATTGAAAACTATACTTGACAAAGGAGAAATACAACTTACGACAGAGCAGAGAAGAAAGATGATAGAAAAGAAGAGAAAGCAAATTATAGATTTTCTTGCTAGAAACTGTATGGATGGACAAACCAATTTACCTATTCCTCCTTTAAGAATTGAAAATGCAATGCAAAACATTAAATATAACATAGATCCGTTTAAACCTGTAGAGCAACAGGCCAAAGAGATATTGGAACATCTTAGAAAGATTTTACCTATTAAAATGGCCTCTGTTATAATACAAATAAAAGTCCCATCTGATGTTGCTTACAAAGTATATGGTTATATTAAATCTTTAAATCCTATTAAGCTTGAGGAAACTCAAGATGGATTAATAGCTCAAATAGAAATTCTTGCTGGTATACAAGGAGAAGTATATGATAGGTTGAATAAGATGACTAATGGTAAAGTAGAAAGTAAACTATTGAAGGTGAAAGAATGATAACCTTGCCTGGTGATAAAAAAGATCAGTATTACCTTATGATAGACGGTATAGAAAATCCTATTGAATACGCATACATCCCTAAACCAGGTGATATCGTAGTTGGTAGAGTAATTGCAGAGAAGAAGAATGTAGCTTATATTATAGATATATTTTCTTATTATGCTTTAAGTGCAATGATAAAAACTATTAATATAGAGCTAAAAATAGGAGATTTTGTATTAGGAACTATATCTCAAAATGACAATCTAGAAGATATACGGGTAATCAAAAACGCTTTAATATATCGTGTACCTACGTCTAAACTATCTAGAATAGTTGGTACAAAAGGACAGATGATTAAACTTATAGGGCAATTATCTAAAAGCAAATTAGGAGTTGGTAGAAACGGAGTTGTTTGGATAGAAGGTGGAGAGATATCAAAGGCAATAAACATTATAGATGATATTGTTAGAAGGGCCCATATGAAAGATGTTCTCGATTATATAAAAAGTAAATACGGTGATAAAGATGAGAACTGATAATAGAGCTGATGATGAGCTTAGAAATATAAAACTTGAAGTTGGTATATTAAACAATGCTACTGGATCTGCTTATATAGAATGGGGAAAAAATAAGATATTGGTAGGTGTTTATGGACCTGAAGAGGCACCTCCTGCTATAGAAATTCAAGATAAAGCTATTTTAAAAGTAGAATATCGTATGACTACTTTTTCTTCATTAGAAGAACATGGAAAATACACTCCTAATCGTCGAGCTATAGAGATATCAAAAGTTCTTAGAGAAGCTTTATCAAATTTAGTATTATTAGATAAATATCCAGGAGGTATAATAGAGATAAACATATTAGTATTACAAGCAGAAGGAGGTACTAGGGTAGCATCGTTTGTAGCTTCTGTAGCTGCATTGATAGATGCAGGTATTGCTCTTAGAGATATAGGTTATGGTATATCAGCAGGCAAAGTAAATGGTCGTATTGTATTAGATTTATCTAAAGAAGAAGATAACTTAGGACAAGGAGATATACCAATATGTATGTCTAGAACAGGTGAGATATTGTTATTACAATTAGATGGTAAAATAAGCAGAGAGGAATTTGAGAAAGCATTAAATATGATTAGAGATAAAAAAGATGTATTTGTAAATCTTATAAGAGAAGCGTTTTATAAAAAATATCGTGGACCAATTGATAATGATCTGGTCGATATAATATGATGTATTACTCGAAAGATCTGTTCTTAAAGTATTATCATGAGTATGGATTAAGATTAGATGGAAGAAAATGGGATGAATATAGAAAGATTGCAATTAAAAAAGATATAATTTCGACTGCAGAAGGATCTGCTATTGCTAAAATAGGAAAAACAATAGTCATAGCTGGTATTAAAGTAGAAATAGGAGAATTATTTGAACAGAATAAGGCAAATCTAATAGTAAACGTAGATCTCTCTCCGATAGCTCATGAAAGTTTTATCAGTGGGCCCCCAGATGAGAGATCTATAGAGATATCAAGAGTCGTAGATAGAGGATTTAGAAGTGCAGAAGTATTAGATCTTGAAGCTTTAGTATTAGAACCTAACAAAGGTTATACTTTGTTTTTAGATATGTACATTTTAGACTACGATGGAAATGCTATAGATACATGTTATCTAGCAGGAATGGGGGCCTTGCTAAATCTTAAAATACCTGTATATGAAAACAATATCTTAGATAGATCTAAATACTTAGATAAAAGCTTTTTGAAAAATACCGTGTATAGCAATACATTTGTCAAAATAGGGGATGAACTTATACTAGATCCTAATTATATGGAAAGTGAATTAGCTGATGCTTCAATAAGCATAGTATTAGATCGAGATAGAAATTTAGTAAGTATACAGAAAAGTGGAAATGGACAATTAACAAGAGATGATATAAACAAAGCAATAGATATTTCAATTAATAATATTGACAAGATTGATCGATTACTAATCGGGTAAGATTTTTAAAACATTCTAATTAATGTAAATTAGGTGAGTTTATGTTAAAGACAAATAAGTATGGTAAAAAGATAAGAGCTACTTATAACAATATTATAAAATTGCAAAAAGCTAAATATGAATGTCCGAAGTGTAAAACTCAAAAACTTAGAAGAATTTCATATAGTATATGGAAATGTACTAAATGTAATTTTACTATGGCCGGTGGTGCCTATAGTCCATATACAGAAACTGGTGAATTTGTAATAAAGATGATTGAAGGTGAATAAACATGGGAAGGTATTCTCCTTTGAAGGATTTTAAAATCGATAAAAAAGTTGTTGAAGTAAATTCAATAGATCAGCTTGAATTTAATGTTTATAGAATATGGTATAAAATGCCCGATGAAAACAGATCTTTACTTGAGATTTCTACTGATTAGTCTACTTTTTATCGTATCTGCGTGTGTAAACAAAACAGACCCAGAAATATTTAAAAGATCAGACGCTCCTCCTGCTAATGAATTTGAATACATGGTCTTTCAATTTATCAATAGAATTAGAATAGATTACAATCTTTCCCCATACGTATTTGATAATAGGTTAAGCTATATTGCTAGATCTTATTCTATCCGTATGTATAGAGAAAACTTCTTTAGTCATTTTGACAAAGATGGAAAAAACGTAGAAGATAGATTATTAGACAATAAATATCTATTTTTCATAGCTGGAGAGAATTTATTTATGTCAAAACATACGACATGTGATACATCTGCTAAATCTGCTAAAATGGTAGTAGATAGTTGGTTTCAAAGTGTTGGACATAGAAGATTGTTATTAAGCGATGATCTAGTATACGTAGGTATAGGTATGTTTTGCTCTGGTGGTACTATGTATGTAACTATGTTAGCTACTAAAACATGTAACTCTTTTAATAGTGAGCTTATGGAAGGCTTTATATATTATTACGATATACCTATAAATAGAACTATTAACGATTCTATTTTAGATATATATGTAGAAAACGATTGCAATATTCTATCTATCTATGCTATTAGTATAGATTCATTAGTAGAGTTAACAAATGGAAGAAATCCTATGATTTTAGATTTACCTTTAAGAATCTCTATAAATTCTCCTTATAGATGTAATGTAAATGTTACCCTATGTTTTAGAAACGATTTAGATTATAAAATCAACTAGATGATCTATTTTTCTCTTCAATAAATCTATATCATGATTATTGTCTATGATAATGTCTTCTATAATTTGATCTACTCCTAATTGTTCATCTAATTTTTCCTTTTCTAAAAACTGTTCATAAGATCTTATATCTCCGTGTCTATTTCTTTGAACAATTCTCTCATATCTTATCTCAGGTTTAGCATCTATTTTTATGACAATTACCTTAGCTCTCTGTCTAAAGAAATCTACTTCTTCAGGTGATCTAGCTCCAGAAATTACAACTATTTGCTTATCTTTAATATCATCCCATAATAATCTAGCTACAATATCATTACCATATTTTTTTCTAAGATCTTTAGCGAATTGACCTACAGTAATGGCATCAAATTTATCAATGTTTGCCTTCTTCATTTCTCTATAAACATATTCTGACATTTCATAAACTGGAATGTTTTTAGCTATCATCTTAGCAAATTCAGTCTTACCTGCCCCTCTTTTACCAGTAATTAGAATTATCTTCATATACCTCCCCTCTTACTTAACATAGGTTCCATATTTAACATTTCCTGGTATTTTATATTAGACTTTAACATTTCTATAAACTTCTCTATTGTTAATTCCATTTTTTTACCATCTCTATCCGTAATACTAATATTACCAGATTCTACTTCATTTTTTCCAATTACTACAATATATGGAATCCATTCCATGTTTGCTTCTCTAATTTTATTCGATAATGTATCGTCTCTATCGTCTATATCTGTTCTAACTATTAATGAAAGCTTTTCATAAACATCTATAGCTTGTTTTAAATAATCTTTACTAATAGGAATTACTCTTACTTGTATTGGTGCAAGAAAGAATGGAAATCTACCTTTATTACCTTTCTCTATCTTCATTCCCTCTTTCTCTAATATGGCAAATATTACTCTTTCTATAGCTCCAGATAGACTTGCATGCAATATTATTGGTCTTTTACTATTGCCGTCTTTATCAATATACTTTATATCATAAGTATCTGCATTTTCTATATCGATTTGTACTGTTGATAAAGCTGCTGCTTTATCTTTACTATCTATAAAGTTAAATTCAAATTTAGTTATAAAATAAGCGTATCTTTGATCAAATAATTCTAATAAAATAGGGCGATTATCTATTATTTTCTGTATATCTCTGTAGAAATCTCTGTTATCATTGAAGAAATCCTCTTGAGCTCTAAATGCTATTTCAATATTGTCAAACAATTCTAATTCTTCCATCAAGTTTTTAGATAATTTAAGTTGTTCTATAAATTCTTGTTTGGCCATTTCCATATTTGCTGTAAACGTATGCATATCTGGCATTGTGAATGCCCTTAATCTCTTTAGACCAGAAACTTCTCCACTTTGCTCTCTTCTAAAAGAGTATCTTGTTAATTCGTATAATTTCATAGGTAACTGTCTATAACTTATATAACTATCATGGGCGATTAGAAATTGACCAAAGCATGCAGCGAATCTTAAAAAGTATCTCTTCTGATCTGATAATACTGTATATTGTCTAGCTGGAAATCTATTTAAATATTTTTCAAGACTTGGATGGTTGTAATCATACATAATAGGTGTCTCTACTTCATTAGCTCCGTATTTTAAACAATATTCGCTAACCATTCTTTCCAATATCTTCTTTATCATTCTACCTCTTGGATAATATCTAATATTGCCGGCATCACTTGCAGGTTCATTACTAGCTAGTTTTAACCTTCTCATCAAATCTATATGTACTGGTTCTGATTCGTATGCTCTTACTTTTCTAGTTTCATATTCTACCAATTTCTTAAGATTAGGATAATTTGCATAGTCAAATTCATCTATATTATATATTTTATCATTCCAAAGTATTACAAACCTAGATTTTACTTCACTTTCTTTTTTCAAAGATTCAGATATATATTCGGTATCTTTTCTATAAGTTTTACTAAGTTCTGACAATGGGTGTCCATAGACGTGTATTTTAAACGATTTATACCATCCAAAAGGAGCTTTATATACAGCTATTCCTTTTTTCTGTAATATATCAGCTAATCTATGAGTCATCTCTCTTGCTCTAATTGGACTTTCAGGATCATTGGTTAAGTGCACATATGGATAAATTACAATTTTATCAACATTTACCCTGTTTTTATGTTCTATTATATCATCTGAAGCTTTTTCTAAATAAACATCAGTATCTCCTCTTTCTATGCTTACAAATACTACCAATGCTTGATCCAATTCTATATTATTAGGTTCATCGTGTATATCAATTGCTTTTTCTCTAGTTTCTACAACTACGTCTTTAGCGTGTAAAAGCAACAATCTCATAAGTTTTATAGATTGTCATGTTTTTTAATATTTTCTAATACTAAAGACTCATATTTTTGAATTAATTCATTTATCTTACCTTCTGGGCCTTCTATGGTCAATCTTATCAAAGATTCTGTCCCACTTGCCCTTATCAATACTTTTGAGTTTTCATCTTCTATAAGTATACCGTCAATATCTTCATAATTCGAAATACTCTCTTTTAATCCTTCTATTACTTTGTTTTTATTATTAACATTGAATTTCTTTCGTATTATTCTATAATTTATCTCTGGTAAGCTTTGATGTGTTTTTAGAAATTCTGTAATTAATGCCATACCAGCTATTCCGTCACTGGTAAGATTAAACGAAGGAATGATATAATGGCCATTTGGTTCTCCCCCAAAACCTACATTTTTATAATTTTTTAAATTCTGTGCTATATAATTAGATCCGACTTTAGTTACGATTATCTTATTGTAAAAATTACTTAAATAATTCTTTATTGCTATTGGACATTCTACTGTAACTACTAATACATCTGTTCCTCTAGTTTCGTGCATATACTTGGCCAAAGCTGCAAACATCCTATCACCGTCTATTATTTTTTTCTCTCTAATTAATACAACCCTATCTCCATCTCCATCTAACATAAATCCTCTATCTATTTTTACATTCTCTTGTATAGGTTCACTATTTCTAAGAAAATAAGGTGTATTGTCTATCAATTTTAATCTTATTCTAGTTTGAGAAATATAATAATTGAAAAATGTATAAGCAGATGAATTTAAATCTATTGGTTCTAAAGTAAAATCAAAATCAAAAACATCTAGATTTTTCATATATTTATCAAATAATCTCTCTTGATAATCTATGTATAGACCGCTATGTTTTTCATCAATTTCTAAATTTAAAAATTCTCCTTGTTCTTTAGTAAGTTCAATATTATCTATGAAGAATTTAATACCATTATCATATTCTGGATTATGAGAAGCTGTTATCATCATACCTGTACCTGCAAATCCTAATATACCTGTGGCAACTGTACCTATGCCGTAAACTCTACTACCGGCCGATAAAGCACCAGATATAGCAGCATAATATAAAGCATCAGAGCTATCTCTTATATCTTTACCTATATATACAATATTCTTTCCTTGTGCGAATTTATTTGAAACATTGTATATTAAAGACGGTGTTATCTTCTCTCCATACTTTCCCCTTATTCCAGAAGTACCTAACATGTAATTATTAAAAAATCGGAAATATTTAAAGATAGCGGCAAGGGAGTTTCCCACCATTCAAGGCAGTACTCTCCCTCGTGACCTAGCTTAACTTCCGTGTTCGGAATGGGAACGGGTGTTTCCTAGGTCCTATGGCCGCTATCCGTTATTTTATATATAAGTTAATTTTTAAAATTTATCTTTAGAGAATTTTTCAATATATATTGACTGACTAGGGAATGCAAATTCTATAGCTTCTCGATCAAATCTTCTCTTTATGTTTAAATTTATCTTTTGAACGACATCTAAGTATTCGACATAATCCATTCTAGTTATACCTATATAAGCTTCAAAAATTAGAGAAGAATCACCATAACCTATAAAATGTACCCTATATATTTTAGCATCTTCGGCCGCATTTTTTATTTCTTCTTTTATTATCTCAGGTATTTTCTCTAACTTATCTACTGGTGTATTATAAACTATATTTAATCGAAGTAAATATCGTCTTTCTATTACTCTACCATAATTGTTAATCCAAGAATTTAACAAATCTTTATTCGATACTATTATTTCCTCTCCAGATCTAGATCTTATTCTAGTAGATTTCAATCCTATTTTTTCTACAGTTCCAGCATAATTACCAACTGCTATAAACTCACCTTTCTTTATAGGTTTATCTATATGTATCATGAAGAAGGCAAACACATCTTCCATTATTCTTTGTAATGCAAATGCTACTGCTAATCCCCCAATACCTAATCCAGTTATCAATGCCGTAGTATCTATTCCAAGATTAGTAAGAGCTGTTATTATAACTATTATTATTATTGCTATTCTTACAATACCTAAGGCAAGATCTATAACATTGTCATCTATTCTATCTTCTTGATTTAAGCGATTATTTAGATCTTTTACAAATAATTCTATGAATTTCACTAAAGCTTTAGATGTATAATAAGCGATTATAGCTACTGTTAGAATATGAATTAATGTATATATAGACTTGGGCAAATTTAGAAACATTATAGATATGTAAAATGAAACAATTATATAGAAAGGCCATTTTAACTCTGATATCGCTTCTATAAGGTAATTATCGTATTTTGTCTGAGATTTATCAGCTAATTGTTTTAAATATTTTAATATTACCTCTTTGAATAGTCTAAATAATGTTGTAAGTACAGTTAATAAAATTAAAGACAATAAATATTGTTCAACAGTATTTCCAAATATCTCCATTTTGATTAAGTATAAAAATTCTTGGATCATGCTTTATAGTTTAAGATAAAGCTTTTAAATGTTATTTTAGAATAAAACATTGTTATACCCGTCGTAGCTCAACGGTAGAGCGCCCGGCTGTAGTGAGCAATTCGTTGATACCGGGAGGTTGGGGGTTCAAATCCCTCCGACGGGATGTTTAATTTAAAAATCTATCAAAAGAATATGAAAAAGGTATTTGTTAAATCGTCTTCTAATCTAGCTTTGATAAAATACTGGGGAGTACTTCCAGATAACATCTTTGGTTTAAGAAATCATCCAACAAAATCTTCTATATCACTTACTACAGATAGTCTTATAACGATTACAAATCTATCAATAGATAAGCGAGAACCTAATCAACCTTTAATAGAAAGATTTATACTAAATGGAAAGACCTTTAAAGAGGATTCAAAAGAGTATAAAAACATTCTCATATATTTAGAGAAAATATCTAATTTTTATCCATCGGTATTGAATTATACATATTACATAGAATCTAAAAATAATTTTCCGACTGCTGCAGGACTTGCTTCTTCTGCATCAGGTTTCTCTGCTTTAGCTGTTGCTATTGCTAATACTGTACCTGAGATTAAACAGGATTTAGATAATCTTGGAGAAATGGGGGAAAGAAAATTAACTATATTGGCCAGACAACTCTCAGGATCTGCATGTAGATCAATACCTAAAGCAGGTGGTCTGGTAATATGGTATAGGGGTTTTACTATTGAGCAATTTATGAATAAAAACATAGATGAAAATTCTAGCTATGCCGAATCAATTATACCTGCATCTGAATTAAAAGATATTAAAATAGTATTACCTCTAGTCAAAGTAGATGAAAAGCCCATAGATAGTAGAACTGGAATGAAGAGAAGTGTAGAAACATCGTATTTATATTGGTATTGGGTAGAATACGAGGAAAATGTGTTATTACCAAGATTAATAGATAGAATTAAAGTCAGAGATTATAATAATGTATGGGAAATCGTAATAAGAGCTTCAGATGGATTACATAGTATTATGTTGAATAGTTATCCAAAAATAGTATATATGAACGATGTAAGTCATTCTATTGCAGATTCAATACTGGAATTGAATAGTAAATTTAAAGAAAACATAGCTGCTTATTCTTTTGATGCAGGTCCTAATCCTTTGATATTTACTACAGATAAATACTTAGACAAAGTATTAGATCTTGTAGAAAACATGGGCCATAAATACATTATATCGGGGGTAGGAGAAGGTGCAAAAATAATAGATCAAGAGCAAATTGAGTAATCAGCACTCAAATTTCTCGTCATAGCTTATGCTCAGCATATCCAGTGTTCATCATATAGCTAATATATAAAGCTAGAATTTTTAAAAAGCTTAGTTTAATAATAAAAGTATGAAAGAAGAATTAAGAAAGGCGTTTGACGTGCTTAGAAACTATGGTTATCAGGTCTATCAAATCAATCAAAATCTGGTGCTTTTAGTAAAACAAGATAAATCGGATTATGAAGTTGAAGAGACTTATGAAATTAAAGAGGAAAAATCCAAAATAGATATATCTGATCCAAAAATTAAGAGATTGATGAAAAAACTAAACAGTATAGATAAAGATAAAAGAGCTTTACTATGGAAAATCTCTATGATATACTATAAAGATAGAAGTATAGATAAGTTAAAGGATAGTCTTAGTAAAGAAGAGATGCTCATATTGAAAGATCTAATAGATTCAAAATATGTTATGGTAAACTCTGATGGTAAGATAAGCTTACCAAAAGAAGTATATGAAATGACTAAGTTGATGTCTTACATAAAGATGATAAACGAATTAGAATATGGAATATTGGAAATTGAAGATATAGAGATGTTTAAAAATAGAGAAGATATTGATCAATTTATAGTATTTAACAATCCGGTAGATTCGAAATTCTATGTAATAAAAAGAGAATTGTTTGATAAGAATAAAGATAAAGTATTGAGAAGTATTAAAATACCTACTCATATAGATAAAATAGCTGAAAAAACCGGACTTCCGTCTCAGATGGTAAAAATAATTTTGGTAATTCTTGCAGAAGCAGGAGAATGTGTTGAGGATTCAACAGATACCTATAGAAGAGTAGTATAAGATGGTTACTATCAAAGATCCTATACACGGTTTAATACATCTTGAAGGGAAGTTTCAAGATATTGTACAACATCCTTTATTTATTAGATTAAAATATATCAAGCAACTTTCATTAGCTCATTTAGTTTATCCTGGTGCTACCCATACAAGATATCAACATTCTATAGGTGTATATGGGTTAACAGATAAATTTTTTAGAATGTTTACAAGATCATTTAAAAATGATATTGACTTAAAAGAGATAGAATCTGTTAAAATGTATGCATTATTACACGATATTGGTCATATATCTTTCTCTCATGACTCTGAGGCAGTATTATCAATAATGAATAATAAATTAACATATAATTATGAAAACACAAGTATTACAATAAATGAAGAATATACACATGAAAAGTTTGGAGAAAAATTAATAAGTATAATTAGCTCTGAACTGGATTTAGATGATTATTCGATAAAAAATTATAATATAATATCGGATGAAATTGGTTTTGATAGATTAGATTATCTAGTAAGAGATGCTTACTATACAGGAACTACTTATGGGATAATTGATGAGTATGTTTTAGATTTAATTAAATATAAAACTGGTGGCAATATAGAGCTTGATATAGAAAATGGATCGAGTAAAAATAAAAGAACAATCGAATCTATATTAATAGCTAGATACATGATGTTTAACAATGTTTACCATCATAATACGATTATCAAAGCTGCTGCTATACTTAGAAAATTGTTATACATGGCTTTAGAATACGATGTAATTACATTTCAAGATTTAGTAGATGCTGGTGATGAAGCTATACTTTGGAAATTATTAAATTTAGATCAAAATAAATATAAAAAAATTAGAGATCTAGCAAGAGATCTTTGGTATAGAAGATTAAACAAATATACGTTTAAAAATACTGATGTTGAAGATTTTGATAATAAAAAGATATTAGAATATATGGAATGTGACGATTTGTTCATATATTGGACAAAAGGTAAAAAAGTAGACAAAAGGTTTATAAGGCATTTAGGTGGTTCAAAATTCATATCTTTAATAGATCAACTTAGTAAAGATCAATATCTATTGATAGAAGTGAAAAACTAAGAAGTAATGGTGCTTATCATATGGATTTAAATCTATAATTTCAATAGGCCTGTATGGTATTTTAAGTAATTCTCTCTCTAAAATCTTAGACGGGGAGACAGATACATCTATGCTTTGAGTTTTTAAACATAGATATGCATACGTAGGTTTAAACATGTTAACATTTTTATCGAAAATTTCTATTTGATTAGGTTGAGCTATATCTTGATATAATATATCTATTTTGCCAATATCTTGATAGTCCATAGGATGATTAGCATCTGCTAGTATAGGTATTATGTTTTTTCTTACCTTGGCAAGCTCGACTAATTGAAGCATGCTTCTCTTAGATATTTCAACAGCGTATATCTCTGCTTCATAACATATATCTGAAATATGTGAAATAGTCGTACCTGTAGATGCTCCTAAATACAATACTGACGAGTTATTTTTAAATTTAAAATTTTTTAGACCTTTAAGTATTGCAGCTGCTAATTTACTTCTATATGGATCCCATTCTCTGTATTCTATACCATCTATTTTTATCAATCTTTCCCCGTATACATTACTTCCTGGCACTAGATTTTTCGTATATATTTTATTTTCTCTAATTATCATATCTAAACTTTCTGTGATAAGTTTAAAAATCAAAAACATCTTATATATTTAGGTGATTAACATGGACGATGAGAAAAAATTCAAGATTAGAAGATTTGGTTTTAGAATTATAAAAGAAGGAGATAAACCTCCTAGAATAGAGTATATAGATGATTTTGATAATAATACTGAAGTATTTGAAAAAGAATTTGAAAACATGTTTAGAAAGATTCATCAGATGCAGATGGAAATGCTTAGGATGTTTGGTATTGAACCTGTTAAAATTGTAGAGCGAGTTAAAGAAGAAAGCGATTTTGATAGAGAAGAACAGGCAAATCTACCTATGTTTGATGTAAGTAGAGAAGGAGATAAATTAAAGATAGCCGTATTATTAGAGAATAATTCAAAAAACGTTGATGTAAAGATAGAAGATGGTAAACTTGTAATAACAGGAGATGGAATGAATATAAGAGTACCTTTAAATTCTGATTTTAAGAATGGAAAAATTATCAGTAAGGATATTAGAAACGGTGTATTGAATATCGTGATAGAAAGATGAATTTACAGTATACTATCGGTAATCAAGATTTTCCAATAAACGTTAATATATATCATAAAGATGAAGAATTTGTACCAATATACGAAGTTAAAATTCCGTCATTAAGCGATCCAACGAAAATAATAATAGATAATAAAATAAGATACGATTTAATACAAAAAGCCAACATTGACATTCGAGATTTATTAGATCCAAATAAATATGAATATGTTAGAGAAGTATATAAAGAGGTATCTATTAAAATTTTAAAAGAAAACTTCAAAGATATAGATCAAAGATCTTTGAATATTCTAACAGAATATTTATTATTAACTACAATAGGATTAGGAGAATTAGAATTGATAAGTTATGATGAAAACATAGAAGAGATCTGCGTTAATGGTCCTGGGCAACCTATATGGGTCTATCATAAGAAAATAGGATGGTGTAAAAGCAATTTAGTAATTAGAAAAGATGAAGATATTTTTAATTATGCTTCTACAATTGCTAGAAGAATAGGAAGACAGATAAACATACTTAACCCATTATTAGATGCTACATTACCAGATGGTAGTAGAGTAAACGCCACACTTTATCCTATTTCAACATCAGGTAATACTATAACTATTAGAAAATTCTCTAAAAACCCGTGGTCTATAACTAGATTGATATCAAGTAATACTCTAAGTTCTGAAATAGCTGCTTTGATATGGAGTTATGTACAAAACGAGATATCTATATTAATAGCAGGGGGCACTGGATCTGGAAAAACATCTGTATTAAACAGTATAGCAGAATTCATACCAGCTAATCAGAGAATAATCTCGATAGAGGATACTCGAGAATTGACATTACCTAAGTATTTACAATGGGTACCTATGGTTGTAAGACAGCCAAATCCAGAAGGAAAAGGAGAAATAAGTATGTTAGATTTATTAGTAAATAGTCTTAGAATGAGACCTGATAGAATATTAGTTGGAGAAGTAAGAAAACAGAAAGAAGCTGAGATAATGTTTGAAGCTATGAGAACTGGTCATAGTGTATATTCTACTATACACGCCGATAGTTCAGTACAAGCTGTAAATCGATTAACAACTCCGCCTATTAATTTACCTAAAGAGATGCTAGATAGTCTTGGTATAATTATGGTACAAGTTAGAAATAGACGAACTAATGAGAGAAAAACATTTGAAATTGCAGAAGTATTAGATAATGGAGAGGTAAATATAGTATATAGGTATAATTTTAAGAAGAAGAATTATGAAAAACGTAGAATGAAGAAGACTTATGAACTATTTGAGATATATTTAGGTTGGAAAGAAGAAGAGGTAATGTTAGATATAAAAGAAAAAGAACATGTATTGAATTGGATGGTAGCTAATGAATATTATGATGTAGATAAAGTAGGATACTTAGTATCGCGATACTATCGTAATCCAGATGAAATACTTGAATTTGCAGCTAATAACAGAAGGTGGGAATTCGATGAGTGATATATTCCAAAAAGGCCAGGTAATAGTTGCCCATCAACCTATACAAATATCGACTATTAAGATATATGAAGAAGATATATTTGAATCGGATCTAAGCTATTTTTGGAGATTAGTTTCATTGGGATCGATTACAAAATCTATACAAGAACCTATTCAACAACCTGTTATAGAAAAAACTACAGAGATTGACGAATGGAAAGAGTTAGAAAAGAAGATAGAAGAAATGGAAGTAAAAGAAGAGAAGAAGACTTATAATATAGATGAATTAATTGAAGAATACCGACAGATAGTTACAAATCTAAGTAAGGAATTAACTCGTCTATCCAATCTATATAGAATGGAAACTAGTAATAGTAAAAAGCAAATTCTAATAAACAGGATTAAGATGCTAAAAACATATAGTAAGACTGAAGATCCAAAAATTATAATCGATTATATTTTAGAACAGAAAGGAATTATGGATGAAAAAATTAGATCAGAGATGTTGGCAAGATTAGGCAATGTTGTTAAAGAAAATGTTAAAGAAAACGTTGAAGTTGATATGTATAAAAATATCATTGAAAATATGGAGAAAATACCAGAGGCCTCGTTGTTTTTGTATCTTATAAAAAACGATCCTGAAACATTTAGGAAATATTCTCTAAAACAGATAGATAAAAAAGAGGCATTGTTAAAGGCAAAGTATTATTACTTGAAACAGAAGAATGTACCAGAACATATCATCAAAGCTTATCTTGATGATAATTATAAATAACTATTTATATAAATAAACAATATGCAGCTAGCTGAAAAACTTAAAATAGTATCATATAATATGTCTGTCTCAGAATATGTAAGACGGGCATTTATATTAGCTTTATTCTATGCTTTGTTATCCACAGTAGTAATAACAATTCTAATATTGCTTTCCAATATTAATCTAGATTTTTACATTTTAATTATAACAATATTCTTAATTTATCTTTTGAACCTTTTAATGTGGTATATGATAAATTTAAAAGAGGTAGATGTGAAAATTGAAATATATAGGAAAAATATAGAATATGAATTAGGATTTTTGTTAAAACACATGGTGGTATTACTTAGAGCAGGTGTACCTAGTTATAACATCTTTTTACTTACATCTAAAGGATATGGTAAAGCTAGTGAAGTAATGGAGAAATTGGCAAAACAGATTGCATCAGGAGTACCTGCTAGTAAGGCATTGAGAGATGAAGCTGCTCAAACACCCAGTAATTATATGAAATTCGTATTATTACAGATAGCCAGTGCAATAGATTCTGGTGCAGATTTAGCTAAGATATTAGAAGAATTAGAGAAACAGATTACAAATGAAAAGATGAACGAATATAGAAAATATGGTTTTAGATTAAATCCCCTAATGCTTATGTATATGTTAATAGCTATTATCTTGCCTACATTGTCTTTACCTATATTGTTGATAATATTGTCATTTACAGGTAGAGCTGCAGATTTTAATGTAATTCATCTTTTCCTAATGTTAATGTTAGTAACTCTTATTCAATACCTATTCTATCGCTTTATTACTTATTCTAAACCTAGATATAGTCTATTTGAATAGGTGATCAAGATGTTTGAGGTGTTTAGTAGAATTCTGTCTAGAAAATTCATAGAAAATCTAGATAGAAGATTAAAATTAGCAGAGATGAGAATTACTGGAGAATTTTTAGGGGGCCTTTTAGTAATAATGTTTTTACTATCTTTCCTAGTTGGTTATTTGATATCTTATAACGATATAGGCGGTGTATTTGAAAAGCTAAAATTACGCGATATAGTATTGGATAATTTTACAATATCAAAAGATATTATTAGAGTATTTACAGGTACATTACTATACGGTGTATTGATTTATATAATAATCGTGTTAATAATAAATGGAATAATAGATATAAGAGAAGATAAGATAAGAAGAGAGTCTGAAAGAGTATTACCTGAATTTCTTATGAACTTAGCTGCAGGAATAAGATCTGGTAATATCGTAGATAGAGCTATTTTAGATGCGGCCAAAGAAGAATACGGACTGTTTTCTCAGAAGATAAGGGCAAGGATGAAAGAATATTATTCGGGGGTTCCTTTAGATAAGACAATTCTTAGATTAAGTGAAGATTTTAATTCTGTATTAATACGTAGAACATTTGTAATAATAGTAGAAGGTATAAAGACTGGTGCTAGATTAGCTGATATAATTGAAAAACTAGCATTAGATATAAGAGAAATACAGAATTATAAAGACGAGATATCTACTACGCTTACTACATATAGAATGTTTATATTAATAGCAACGGTATTCGGTATGCCTTTATTATATGCAATATCTATGAAATTATTAGATGTTTTATATAACGCATTTTCACAACTTAAAGATATAAACATATACGCAGGAATATTACCTATAAATATTCAAATAGGTCTTCCTAGTATTGATAAAGAAGCTTTCCTATATTTTGCCATTCTGTCCATATTTGTAACATCGATATTTACATCCAAGATCATATCTAGTTCAGAAAATAATAAGGCAATGTTTTATAGAAATCTTCTTATCACATTACTAATAGCTTATGTATTATTATACATATTTATGATGTTAATCAATACTTTATTTGGTGGTCTTAACATATAAGTATTTAAATATTACCTATTTATTTTAATTGATGGTGAGCGAGTAATGGCGAAACCTAAAACTGATACTAAAAAGACTAATGTAAAACAAAATGTAGGTGATGTTAAAAAAGGTATTGTTAGAATTGCTGGTGTTGATATATTAGGTAATACCAGACTATATAGGGCACTTTGGAAGATCAAAGGAATATCTTTTACTACAGGCAAGTATTTAGCAGATTTAATTAAAAAGAAGTTTGGAATTGATAAAAGAGAGTATGTTGGTAATTTAGACGATGATCAAATAGCTAAAATAGATAATCTTTTATTGAATTTAAATGAACATATTATGCCATATTATATGTTAAATCGAAGATCTGATGTATGGAATGGAAAATCGTATCATCTTGTAATGAACGATCTTATGTTTGCTACCAAGATGTCAATAGAGCGAAAGAAGAAGATGTATTCATGGCAAGGTTATAGACATTTAAGAGGCAAAAAGGTCAGGGGACAAAGGGCAAAGAATACTGGTAGAAAAGGTATGACTGTAGGAGTTACTAAGAGCAAAACTAATCAACAAGCAACTACTAAATAGGTGAGAGAATGAGAAAATTACATAAAAAGTATCAAAAACCTAAAAGACTGTTAGATATCTATCGAATAAGAGAAGAAAAAAGGTTAAAGATTAAATACGGATTGAAGAATATGAGAGAATTGTGGATAGCTAAGGCGTTCTTAAGAAATGTAAGGGCCCAGGCAAGAAAATTATTAGCTTTACCTCAAGAGATAAGAGTAAAGAAAGAAAGATTATTATTGGATAAGTTAATAAGTTACAATATCTTAGGCCAAGATGCTAAAATAGATGATATATTGTCATTGAAAATAGAGGCAATATTAGATAGAAGATTACAAAGTATAGTGTATAGAAAAGGTATGGCAAAATCTATATTACATGCAAGACAACTAATAGTTCATGGTTTTATATCAATAGATGGTAATAGAGTTACTTCACCGTCAGCATTGATAAAAGCTGAAGATGAAAGTAAGATTTCATATTATAGGCCTGTTAATCTAAAAGATCAGGTGATGGTTGATGAGAAAGGTAGCAATAGTTAGAATTTATTCTTCTAAAAATGATACTATAATTACTGCAACCGATATAAGTGGTGCAGAGACTTTAAGTTGGAGCAGTGGGGGGTCTATGGTAGATGCTGATAGAGAAGAAGGTAAGGCCTATGCTGCTATGCAGGCCGCTGCAAAGGTAGCTAATGATCTTAAGAATCTTGGTATTGAAGCTGTGATAATAAAAATGAGGGCCCCTGGGGGCAATAGATCTAAAATCCCTGGTCCTGGAGCTAATGCTGCTGTTAGAATAATATCAAGAGCAGGTCTAAAAATATTGAGAATTGAAGATGTAACACCTATACCTACTGATACTATAAGAAGAAAAGGAGGGAGAAGAGGAAGAAGAGTATGAAAATTACAGATTTACATCTTAATAAGTTTTACGGTGAATTCATACTTCATGGTACAGCAAGAGAGGCCAATCTAATTAGAAAATACCTAATGGGACGAGTTCCTGTATATGCTATAGATTTGATTAGAATGAAGACAAATACCAGTGCTTATCCTATAGAATATATAGCTCATAGATTAGGAATGATACCTATCAAAGTATTAGATAAGAATCCTAAACCAGAATATGAAGGTGTATTAGCTTATAAGGCAACAAATAAGAAGAAAGAATTGACTACATTTGATATGGTCCTTCCGGAAGGAGTAGAAGTTGCATTATGGTATCCAGATAATGTTAAGAATAAAAATGGATACGAGATTATAGATTTACTTCCTGGGCAAGAGATAGATATTATATTTGTAATAAGACAGGGAATTGGGTTTAAGCATGCAAAATTTCAAACTGCTCTTGCCTCTTATGAAATGTTAGATGAGAATAAATACAAGGTATTCTTTGAAACAAATTTTCAATATACAGCTGAAGAATTGTTAAGATTGGTAAAAGATTACATAAAAAGAGACTTTAAAACATTGCTAAACATATACTAAGGATTTTAAACATATTTAATAAAATAAATATATGCATGAGATAATTATTGATAAGAATGTTCGACAATATAAGGAAAGACCTATTATTAAAATAGAACCAAATACTCGAGTTAGATATGCCGATGAACGCTCTCTTCCTGTCTTAATAGGATTTCCAGGTATACCACCTCAGAGAGATTTATATACATATTCACCTATTGCTATTAAATCATCTAATCAATTTCTATTACCACCGTATTATATGTTATTTTTAGAATATCCTGTACATATTAAAAACATTCCTGGAATATTGAGAAAAGCTTCATTGTATACGTCAAATCCAATATACGTTTCTAAAGGCAAAGATATATATCCTATAATAAGTAGAATGGTAATAGGCCTAATGTTTGAACTTGAAGATAAGGACAAAGATGGGAAAATCGTGGATGGACGCGGAATTAAAGGCAATTCAAATATTGAAAAAGTTAGAAGACCTTCTTCTATACATATAGAATTGCCATCTACGCTTAATAATCTAAAAAATATTTTTGAACAAGCTTATGATACGGAAGATGATTTATCAGATGTTAGAGATTTTTTAAACGAATGGCCACCAGATATTAGAAGATTAACACCTAAACATATACCAGCTATAATAGTATTATTGGCACATTCAGATATTATAAGAAGTATAAGGATTTTGGAAAAACAGCAAGAATTCTATGAAACTATTCGTAATCTAGAAGATAAATTAGGAGAGATGGGGCTTACTAGTATAGCTATACATCTTCTTGATACTTCACATTTAAAATCTCTTACATTAGATTGGGATTTAGAAGGCAGAGATATTAAAGCTAAGATGTTTGTTTTCAATTCAACATCGGTTATTGGAAGTAATTTAAACATACCTTTTGAAAATAATTTCAATGTCTACATTTTTATACATTCAGATAATGAAAACTATAGCGAAGTATTCGATTTATTAACGCGTATTCTTAAATCTCTTCCCCATGAGTTAGTTGTTAATGGTCAAGCAGACAGATCAAGAGCTATATTGACTGCTGAAAATTTAATTAATTTGTTACAATCCTATGTGCTAAGAAAACGATTATATAAAGAAGATGAAGAGACTAAACATGAATATCATTTTGATACTTCTGATGTAAGTGTTGATTTTGGTGATGGAGGAGACGCAGAATAATCAATATTTTAGTATTGCCCCTATTCCCCCGAAAGTATTTAAAAACATATCAGCTTCATTAGAATTACTTGATATAATCATTATATCTATACCATTCTTAGTACATAATTCATAAAGGTAATCCTGTATATCTAATACATCTTTAGGTGAATCAATTGGTTCAAAGCTAATCTTCTGATCTTCAGTAATATATACTTTAATATCTAGTTTTGACGATACCAATACCTTCTCGGCCCTTCTGTTGTTTATAGCTTCTAAAGTCTGTTCTAATCCATATGTGGCTTTTCCCTCATTTATTACTTCTTTTATAAACCTAGTTATTTCTCTAACTTCTATTACAATATCCTGTTCTTGTATTAGTTCTTTACTTTTATCAATAAGTTCTCTAATTCCTTCTATTCCTGTATACCCAGTATCAAAGATTCCAAGTATTTTATGCTGATAATTATAATGTTTTGCCTCCAGAAAATACTCTTTAGTAGGACCAGGACCGCCTATGATTATTCCTTTTACTTTATTTAAAAAATGCGTATCCATTGCTTCTGAGACCTTTTTATAATAATATTCTGTCTGTTCTTCTATCAATCGCTCATATCTTCTAGCTGATTGCCCTCCTTTTCTAACTTTAGAATGTGCATGACTTTCTATTTCATCCAATATGTAATAATTTACACCATCGAGTAATGCCAATGTTGCCTCTTTTCCATCGATAACTACCAATCCATATTTATCTCTTTGAGCGAGCATATTCTCTAATGGTTCTAAATAAAATGATGAATCACATCTATATATGCTTTGATTTAATTTTTTTATAGGTTCTAAAGTAATTGTAATAATATTCTCTCTAGAAGGATCTTCTGATACATCACCTGCAAATACTACAAGACCATTAGGTGGGGTATTCTTAAATCCTTTTAAAGCATTTAATATTCTTTCTAAAGCCCCAATTACCTTTGTTCTAGTTTGTTTTGACTTTATATTCTCTGCTTGAGATATCTCTGATCTTAGTTTAGCAGCTACTTCTCCAATAGGATAATCTGCAGGAATGTATACGCTAACAAGTTGAGTACCTGTGCCTTTAAACTGCTTAATCTTTTTAATTATCTTATTAAATTCGTATTCTTTTGGGTCCATTTAATAGAGATCACTCTAAAAACACTTCAACTGTTGGAGGTTCAGGGTTTAGTCCCTTTCTCTCTCTAATTGATCTAACAGTTCTATCTAATAATTCTCTAGGCAGTTCTTCAAATCCCCAATATTCAGGATACCACAAAGCTCTACCTTGAGATGCCCCTCTTACTTCATTACTAAATCCAAACATCTCAGCTACAGGGAAAATAGCTATTATAGTCGATAACTCTTCTTCTTGTTGCATATCTACTAATTGGCCCCTTTTACCATTTATTATATTTAATATAGCTCCAGCATAATCATGAGGTACCTGGAATAATACTTTTTGCTTAGGTTCAAGTAATGTAGTACCTGCTTTTATCATAGCTGCGTATATACCTCTTTTAATTGCAGGTATTACTTGTGCAGGCCCTCTATGGACATGATCTTCGTGTAACATAGCATCAACTAATCTTACTTTTAATCCAACTACCTTTTCTTGGGCCAATGGTCCTTTTTGCATGGCCTCTATGAAACCCTGTATAATTAACTCTTGAGCTTCATTTAGATATTGTATACCTTTAGTTGAATTGATAAATATGTTGCCATCGTATATGCTCCAAAAATTCTTTGCCTCTTCTCTATCCATACCTAATTCTATTAATTTTTTCACAACGTAATCTACATTCTTAATCTTGCCCCCCATGAATCCTTGTTCTATTATCCAATTCTTTACTTGCTCTGGTAATCTCTCTACGACTATGTAAAATCTATTATGCTTATTTGGACTTTTACTTTCAATAGCTTCTTTTAGATCTGTTCTTATCGTTTCTCTATATACTACAATAGGAGGTGACACTACTATATCTAATCCATGTTCATTCTTAATTTTATATTCAATAATTTCAAGATGTAATTCCCCCATTCCAGATATTAAATATTCTCCAGTTTCTTGATTGATTTCAACTTTCAATGTAGGGTCTTCTCTAGACATCTGTTTTAAAACCTCTATAAGTTTTGCCAAATCTTTACTATTCTTAGGTTCAACGGATTTAGTAACTACAGGTTCTGAGTAATGTTTAATCTGTTCAAATGGTTCTATTGTCGTAGAAGATATCGTTTCACCAATATAGGTATCTTTTACACCTATTATTGCAGCTATATTGCCTGCTATTACTTGATCTACATTTACTCTATCAGGTCCCATGTATATAGCTACTTGTTGTATTTTAGTATTCTCATTCTTAGATATAGCATATACGTCTTGTCCTTTGTATATCTTACCTGAGAATAATCTTAATACAGCAACCTCTCCTGCATTTTTATCGTGTACTACTCCAATTACAACACCTACTAATGGCCCTTCTGGATCACATGTTAACATACGCTTACCTATATCAGATTCACTATCGCCATGCCAGAGATGTTTAATTCTATAGCTTTGTGCAATTCTAGGATTTGGTAAATGCTGTATTACCATACTTAGTACAACTTCATCTAATGGTGCCAATTCCATAGCTTCTTTTCTTCTATCTTGTTGGACTAATTCATAGAGCTTTTGAAAAGATATGCCTTTCTCTTTTAAGTATGGTAAGCTAAGGGCCCATTTATTGAATGCAGACCCTATTGCTACTGTTCCATTTTCAACACTTACTTTCCATGAAGCTTTAAATTCAGGTGGGGCAGCACTGTCTATAATCTTATTTATCGTATTTATTATCTTTGCAATTCTCTCCATCATCTGTTTCGAATCTAATTTTAATTCGTTTATTAATCTATCTACTTTGTTAATAAATACTACTGGTTTTGCCCTTTCTTTTAAAGCTTGTCTTAATACCGTCTCAGTCTGGGGCATAACTCCTTCTACAGAATCTACTACTAGTATAACACCGTCTACAGCTCTAAGGGCCCTAGTAACGTGTCCACCAAAATCTACATGCCCAGGGGTATCTATTAAATTGATCACGTAATCTTTTCCTCTAAAGTTAAAACCTAAACTTATGTTTGCCGATTTTATAGTTATTCCTCTCTTCTGTTCAAGTTCTTCAAAGTCTAATATTCTCTGCTCACCTGCTAATTCTTTACTTATTAAACCTGCTCTAGCTACTAGACTATCTGTTAAAGTTGATTTTCCGTGATCAACATGTGCAATAATGGCAATATTTCTAACATTTTCTATATTACTCATTATTTTAACAACTTCTTCTACAACATACTCTTTTCTTGCCATATTTTAACACCCTTTAACTTCAATTAAGTATATGCTCCTTTTTAAATAGTTTTGTTACTAATTTAGAAGCTTCTAAAGCATCATTAGCGTAATATACATATTGTCTTTTCTCAGGATAGAGATCAAGTAATTTATCTACATATCCATCATGTCTACCTATTAATATCATATTTCCTGTTTCAACTTTTAGAAATGAATACAAATCCGATATAGAATCGCCGATATATATAAAGTGACCTTTCATATAATCTTTCTTGTCAATTACTCCATCGAATATTAAATTGGGATCAAAATACTTCTCTAAATTATATCTTTTTAACCATACTATCGTAGACCCTTTCTTAGCATGTGATATTATTCCATTCTTAAACCTCTGTACTATTTGAAGAGCTACTTCAGTATGATCAAATGGTTTTTGATATTCTATTTCATTGTGTACATAAGCTTTTGCATATTCTGCCAATTTATCTATATTATCAATATCTGGGAATAATATTTTGAAGAATCTTGCAAATACTTTATCGTCTTTATCTATTATACATTCTAAATTAGCTTTATTCCAAAGATTATATATTTGATCTGAAGATAAATTTAAGTTTTTAGAAGGAATGAATTTAGATATTGCTGCTTCTATTGCCCTTTTTGTTAACTCCTTATTTTCTCTTAAAGTTTCATCTAAATCCCAGTAGATAATCATTTTTATATTTATGAAAAAATTTTTTTAAAGCCTTAGGCGGGATTTGAACCCGCGACCTCACGCTTACCAAGCGTGCGCTCTGCCAGGCTGAGCTACTAAGGCTAATTTTAATAACATATATTGTTTTAAAACATTCACAATAGTATAAATAGACCTTATATGTTGTTCTTATTAATCGTATTAATCAATCTATTTATAGCATTCTATTTTGTCCTTGTAAACAATTATATTCTATATCTATCTAAAACTATTGAAAAGCACGATTTAATAATAGAGTTTAACATTTTATTTTTCTCTGCAGCAGTTATATTACAGCCTATATTAATATATATTCGAAAGATCTTAGGAAAGAAGAGAATTATAATAATAAGCTTATCTAGTTTCATAGTCGCTATTATTCTTCTTGTCTATGGAATAATGAATAAAAACTTTGAAGCTATATACTTAGGGGCATTAGCAGAAGGAGCTGCTTTTTCAGTATTATTCCCTCTTCTTTCATCAATGTTAACGGCATTAGATAGAAAAAACTCTGGTAAAAATTTAAATAACGTTGAAATAATATGGTCATTGGTAACTATATTGATACCTGTGATTATACTGTATATAGATTTAGATATGTTTATTATAATATCGTTTATAACAATTATTGCTCTTTTAGCAATTTTAATATTGGTCTATAAATACGTTGACGACGATAGTCTTAGAACATATAGATTTACTAAATCTGATATAAGAAGAATTTCATTGATAGTTTTAGCAATCGCCTCTTTCATATATTTTATATTAAATTTAAACATCTATATATTCGCGGCCATATTGTTGGTATTACTAATCTATGTTATTAAAAATAGGAAGACTTTTGATAGATTAACTGTAATTCTTAACAATAAATCTAATCTATTGTTAGGTCTATCTATATTTTCAGTATTAGGTTTTTATATACCGATAAATCTATCAGGATGGATATACATCAATATAATAGGATTGGATTCTTCAGAGATGTTTACTATAATTACAATTACGTCTTTGTTATCTATATTATCCTTATTTCTATCTGGTAGATTAATGGATGAACAAGAACATAATAGATTACTTGGTATTGGATTTGTATTAACTACAGTTTCATCTATATTGGCCTTTCTCGGAGCTTATATATTGGCAATTGCTATTTTAATAATCGCAGTAAACATGTTTGGACCTATATATATTAGAAAGCTATTATTAGATGTAGACGATGAAAATACTAGAGAAAACTTATCAAATACCTATTTACTTATAATTCGAGTAGCTACTTTAGTATCTATCAAAATAGGATATGTTGTTTTACAATACATAGGTCTAACTGGGATGTTTTTATTAATAATGCTAGTTAACATAATATATTATAGAATATTTAGCAATATAATACGAGTTCAGAGACTTAGTATATCACAAATCTAAATTCCAAAGTGGACTACTAACTACTGCAGAAGCATAACTATTTGCTAATTTGCTTCCATTGTATCCCCTGGCAATTTGATATACAACATCTTTTCTATTATCTAAGTTAGACAGATCTGTATTTGTACCATATTTTTCAATAGCTTTACCTACCAATGTTATTACACCAGTATATATTTGCATTGTTATATTTTGATTTGCTAATAAAGTTCTATTTACTAAAGGTGATTGATAATCAGGATTTCCTTGCCATCCGGCTCTTTTAAATCTAGCTTTCATATAATTTTCTAACATACCTGGGTATCTTGAACCGAATACATACATGTTCCAACCTTGCCCACTTTGTTGAGTCATGCCTATATTTCCATCATTCCATGCTTGTTTTCTAAAATTAGATTCTTGTCCTATAATGGCCAAGATTAATTCTGAATCTACTCCAAACATTTTACTAAATAGAATTGTTGATAAGCTTATCTCTGCTAGATCTTGATTAGATACATCTTTACCTGGAGAATGTCTATGGTTTTTTGCTCTAAAGTCAATTAAAGCTTTATATAATTTATCAATAGTTTGATAAGATATACTGTTCAATATAGAATTAATAGTATTATCATCAAATTTCCATTCCATAAAAATATATTTTAGTGCTTTTTCAAATTCTTTATAATTTGAACCTAAGAAGTTTTTCAACGATTTATTTTCTTTTGAGAATTTTTGTTCAAGGATTTCTATTGCCATTTTTGTCTGTCTTTCTGCTCTTTCTAATCTAGCTTCAAATTCCGATATTATATTGTGTTTATTTAATTTTGAAAATAAAGTTCTTACAGAGCCTATTTGTCCAAACAGTTCTGGATTTGATTTTTGTGTTTCGTTTACACTTCTCATATATACACCCCACATGAATGATAAAAACAATTCTTTCTTTTCATCAGATAACGTGCTATAATAATCAAAGAAAGAAGTACCTTTCAATGCCTCATATACATGTTTTATACCACGATAGAAATTATGATCAAGATGTTTAGGTAAACCTGTATTTAAGTTTTGATTAGATTGTGGTCTGTCTAAAGAAGATACTTTCTTATGTCTTCTTATAGTTATATCTACCAAACCATTCTGAGCAGTTCGTAGTGAAACTTCATAACCATATTCTTCTGCCCATTGTTTCACCTTATTAGCGTTATCGCTATTTAAATTCAATGTCACACTATAAGTATTGCCTTTTACTAATCTATATAGATTATCTTTTACGCTATTTTTTACCACACCATTGCTATTTAACGAATTTACTAATTGATCTATACTAAGAATAGATTGGTCTATAAACATGGGCATTTTTTGCCCTTTTCTCAAAACTATATCTTCAGTACCATTTTGTCTTTTGTTAACAGTAGTTACAGATATTTCAGGATAATGTTTCATTAGCCATTCTCTTATCATGTTTGCATTGTAAGGATTAACGTTAAGTGTTATTGTTGTATCTGTCTGTGTAAGAAATTGTCTTAAAGCTATTTTTACTTTGCGCTCAGTTTCAGGATTGTTTAATCTAAGTTCTTCTAATCTTTTATCTAATTCTGCTTCAACTACAACATTCATATTTTATATTATGATTAACTTTTTTTAAACATATATGTTTACAAAAATAAAATTGGTCAGTTATTTTTAAACTTTTTTATATGTATTTAACTCATGATAGATAGAAAGTTATTATTGACAATACTATTCATATTATCGATAATCTCGATAATAGGATACATCACATCGTTTAGAACTGGTATAGATTTTGAAGGGGGGTTAATAATTACGATTACATCCGATTCAAAATTATATATTCCATTTTCACATAATTTTAAATCTTTAGAAGGAATTTATATATATGAAATTCCATTGAGATTATCACCTAATCTTAAGACAATAATAGAAACAAGATCTGAATTATTAAATTGTTTAAGACAAACTATTGATTTAGATAAATGCAATGATTATGTTAAAACTATGGCCGAACTCTCAGGTATAGAATATGAAAATCAAAGTTTAATCGAATATTCTAATTTAGTATACGAATCCTCTGTTAATAAAACGTTAACATCAATACTACAAAGCATAGACGGCAAATACGAATATTCTTATAATCTAATTACTCCTATTTTATCTAAAGAATTATTTACAAGGATATTTATGGTGTTTTTATTAGGTATGCTATTCGCAACTATTTATATTTTCTTAACTTTTAAGACCTGGTTTCCAACTGTTAACATACTATCCGGAGCTTTGATAGACGCTTTAGTAACTATTGGTATTATAAGCTTATTAGGTTTTGATATCGATCTTAGCATATTAATAGGATTATTAATGCTATTTGGGTATAGTTTAGATACCAGCGTATTACTAGTTAGCAATTATTATTTGACAAGAAAACCCAATAGTATAGATGAAAGTATGAAAACAGGTATATCTATGATTACAAGTTCAATGCTAGTATTCTTCATAATCTTAGGTATAGGTGTTTTACTAAATATTAGTTTTCTAAAAAATATAGCTGCTGTTATGATCATTGGTCTAATAGTTGACTTCTTTACCTCTTGGGGCTATAATGCTTATCTATTACAAAAATACGGTGAGAAATATGTTCAATAGATCTCAGTTTATAGTATTAGGAATAGGTATGGTATTATTATTACTATCTATATTTAATACGGCCATTTCAAATATATTTGCATTTTATCTAGTATTGGCCATATTGTTAACAAATTACATAGCAAAACATACTCGTCTTTACTATTTTATAGCATTAGCTTCTTTAGCTTTATTATCTTTATTATTACACGGAGTTAATCTTGGTATAGATTTCAAAGGAGGAACACGAGTAATATTACAAGTAGATGAACCTATTTCTAACTCAGATATGTTGGATCTTATAGAGAGAATTAAAAATAGATTATCTGCACTTGGTCTAGAACAAATAGTAGTAAAAGGTCTTGAAAATAGACTTATATACATAGAAGGTAGCTCTCCAGATCTGTTAAATAGAATAGGTAATGTAATAACTAGAAAAGGAGAATATATTGGAATAGTAGATGGAGAAATAGTTATAAAAGGCGAAGACATTATTCCAAATACAGTACAAATTGTATTAGATCGTGCCCAAATTGGTGGTGCAGACTGGGGAGTACAATTTGCAATTAATCCAGAAGCTAATATTAAATTTTTAGAAAAAGTTAGAGGAAAGGCCAATAGACCAATATATATGTTTTTAGATCCTCCTAGAAATTCCTATATATTATTAGATAAAGAGAAATTACAGAATCCTGAAGAAAGTTTAGAAATATTGTCATATTTAAACATATCTGTAATTTGGGAAGATGAATTCTATCTTCCGAAAAATGGCAGTCTTATAACTTCAAGAGATGTTAATTATTCAAATCAGATAATCGTAGACGACTCATCGTTATATCCAGAAGTACAATTCGGATCTATAGTTAGTTGGAAAGCAATAAATTTAATATCTGCACCAAGGTTGTCTCCATCTATAACTTCTGGAACAAGCATAGGCATTAGATATCTTATCACAGGAACTTCTAAAAATAAAGCTATTGAAGAAGCTAGAGAAATAGCATCATTATTGAAAGGTGGAGGTATTCCTTATAATTTAGAGATAATAGGAACTACGAATATACCTGCAGTATTTGGAGAATTGTCTCTATTTTATTCTATTATAGGAATAATACTTAGTGTATTAGCAGTAGGTCTATTTGCATCTATTAGGTATGGAAATCTTAAGATTGCAACTATAATGATGTTTATATCAGTATTGGAAATAATAATATTATTGGCCATTGTAGGTAGGTTTACATTGGATTTAGCTGCTATTGTTGGCCTTATAGCTGCAGCAGGTGTAAGTATAGATGCACAAATTATTATTACAGATTTTAGATTAAGACGAAAAGAAAATTTTGAATACGTATATAAGATAGTTAGAAATAATGTAACAATAGCTATTATGGTCATGTTTCCTTTACTATTATTGGCAAGTATAGAAGTAGTAGGATTTGCTATTATAGCTATTATCTCTTATCTAATGGGATATTTGTTATCAAGAGGAGTATATAATGAATTATTAGATAAATACGTTTTAAATGCAGGGGGTGGGATTTGAACCCACGAACCCACAACGGGACAGACCCCTCAAGCCTGCGCCTTTGACCAGACTTGGCTACCCCTGCTATTTTAAGTTATAAACTAGATTTTAAAATATATTATCTTGATAAACATATGATATCGATTAAGCAAGCTTATCAAATGATAGATCAAACAATTCAAATATCTGGATTTGTACATGAGTTTCGTAATTTAGGAAAGATAAAATTTATAATACTAAGAGACTGGACAGGCACTATTCAAGTAGTTACGAAAGAAGACATAACTGTTAATAGAGAAGACCATCTAACTGTTATTGGCACAGTAGTTAAATCAAATATAGCTAAATCTGGAATAGAGATAAAAGCAGAGAAGATTATAATTAATTCTAGAGTCAAGAAAAAGCTACCTGTAGACCCTACTGGAATTGTACCTTCTGATTTTGATGTACGATTAAAATATAGATTTTTAGATCTAAGAAGACCAGAGATAGCAAATATATTTAAGATAAAATCAGATGTTATTAATACTTATCGTAATTTCTTATTAAATAGAGGATTTATAGAGATACATCCAAGCTTAATATTAGGTGCTGCATCAGAAGGAGGTGCAGAGGTATTCAAAGTAGAATATTTTGAAAGACATGCTTATCTGGCCCAATCTCCTCAATTATATAAGCAGATGGCCGTAATTGGTGGATTAGAAAAAGTATTTATAACAATGCCTATATACCGGGCAGAGAAACATAATACTATTTATCATCTAAATGAAGCGATATCTTTAGATGTGGAAATGGTTATAAATGATTATAAAGATGTAATGAATTTACTAGCTGAAGTAGTAAAAGAGATGATACAAAAGGTAAACTATGAAGTAGATAAGATAAACATCTATAGTTATGAAGAGATAGTAAACTTGTTGAAAGAACATGGAGTTAACATAGAAATAGGAGATGATTTTAGTAAAGAACATGAGAAAAAGATATATGAAATACTTGAACAAGATTTATATTTTATAGAAGGATTTCCTACTAGAATTAGAGCTTTTTATACTATGCCAAAAGACGATATGTATAGTAAATCCTTCGATCTATTCTTTAAAGGTCTTGAGATAGCTTCAGGGGCCCAGAGAATACATGATGTTGATCTTCTTGAAAATGCTATAATTGAGAGAGGTCTAAATATACACGATTTTGAGTTTTATCTTGAAGCTTTTAAATACGGTGTGCCCCCTCATGGAGGGTTTGGTATGGGATTGGAGAGATTCCTTATGCAATTATTGGGATTAAACAATATTAGAGAAGCGATGTTATTTCCTAGAGATAGGACTAGATTAATTCCTTAATGTGCATTACTTGTTTAAGTTCTTCTTTTAACTCTGGATCAAGATTAGTTTCTAATTTCCATTTATCTAATTCGGCCTTCATAGATAATCTATTAGATATTTTATACGTTCTTACTTTAGATACCTCTTGATTAAAAATTTCAACTTGTTTAACTGCTTCTGGATCTGAGAATTTGAAGTTAGGCCAATCTTCAATTTCTTTTCCAAATATCTGCCAATATACTTCATATGCAAGATGTGGGGCGAATATAGAGAACATCTTCGAAAACTCTTCTTGGACTTTCTTTAAAGTATAGATAGCTCCATCAACTTCATTGTTGAATCTCCATTTCGTATATTCTAAATAATAATCGCAGAATTCATTCCAATAGAATTGTTGTAAACTAACAATAGCTTCTCTAAATTGATAATTATCCATAGATTTTTGGACCTTTTCAATAAGTTCAGATAATCTATGTAATATCCATCTATCGACTTTTCTTAATTTTACATCTGTTACTGGTTTAAGTTTAGATAATACATATTTAGAAGCATTCCAATATTTGATTAAGAAAGCTTTAGCATATTTTATGTCTTCATATGAAAATGGTCTATCTTTTGCCAATGCCCCACTCATTGCTGCCCATTGTCTTAAAGCATCTACAGGATATTCTTTAAGTAAATCATCTGGAGATATGACATTACCTAAGCTTTTACTCATCTTCTTTCCATCCGGGGCCAATACGTTACCATTCAATAATATGTTTTTCCAAGGTATTTGACCTGTTAATTTCCATACTCTGTATATTGTATACAATGCCCATGTTCTAACTATTTCTAGACCTTGTATTCTTATAAAATTAGGAAAGACTTTATTGTGAAAATCGATATTTTCGTAATACTTTGAAACTATTAATGGAGTAATACTAGAATCTACCCATACATCTAATACTTTTATCTCTGGTTTCATTTGATTTCCACATTGTTTACACATCTTAGGTTTTGCCTTTTCAGGATAAAAAGGTAATTCATCTGCAGGTTCTATATTATTACAATATTCGCATACATAAAACGGAATAGGTGTTCCGAATATTCTATCTCTACTAATTATCCAATCCCAATCTAAATTGTTTAACCAATCAATATAATGATATATGCCGAATTCCGGATACCAGTTTATCATTTTAGCAATATCTATCAATTCATCTTTATGTTTCTTTAAAGAAGCAAACCATTCATAAGAATACATCAATTCTACTGGATTTTTACATCTATCATGTACTTTTACGATTTTCTTATAATGTCTTTCTCTTTCAATAGCACCTATACTTTTTAGATCTTTTACAATAGCTTCTCTGGCCTTATCAATAGTCATTCCATCGTATTTACTATTTTTCAATCGCCCTTCTTTATCTATAGCTTCTATAACTTCCAGATTATGTCTTTTCTGCCATATTAGATCTTGATAATCACCATATGTACATATCATCACTGCCCCAGTACCAAAATCACGCGACACATCTTGATCAGCAATTATCTTTACTTCTCTATCATAAATTGGTAATTTTGCATTTTTACCAATTATACTTTTATATCTAGGATCGTCGGGATGAACAGCTATAGCAACACAAGCATGTAATAACTCTGGCCTGGTAGTAGATATGGTTACATTTCCAAAATTTATATCGTACAATACGGAATCCATTTCTTTATCTTCTAATTCTGCTTTAGCTATAGCTGATCTACAATGGGGGCACCATAAAACAGGATGATTATCTCTATATATTTCACCTTGCCTCCACATTTCTATTATTGATTTTTGTACTTTTTCATGATATTCTGGGACCATTGTTATATACTCGTGCCCCCAATCTATCATATACCCCATTCTCTTCATTTGCTCTTTCATTTTATCTATCATCTCATAACTCCATTGTATACATCTCTGTCTAAACTCCTCTCTTGGAAGATCTCTACCATACTTTGCCTCTATCTTCATTTCAGTTGGAAATCCTTGAGCATCCCAGCCTTGTGGATAAAACACTTGATTTCCTTTTAACATCAAATATCGGGCAATAAAGTCTATATAAGAATAGCTTAATATATGGCCCATATGCAATGTTCCAGATGTAAAAGGTGGGGGCGTATCTATAGCTATTATTGGTTTATTTAAATCATATGTCTTTTTTCTCTCATTCCATATCTTCTGCCATTTTATTTCTATATCTTCAAACATGCTATATATTAGAGTTAGATTTTTTAAAAGATTAATTATTTATAAAAAGGGATGATACACAGGTTTGCTGATTTGATGATGACAAACTGGAGCTCTGATTTTTAAAAATATTTTCAATATATACAATGTGGAAGATTTAGAAAAAACTTGTGAAAAATGTGGATTAGAAGGCGAATATCAATGTCCATATTGTAATAAATGGTATTGTTCTAGACATATTACTCCTACGATAGATGAATATACTTATGGCCATAAGTGTGAACCTTATATTGCTCAGAAAACAACTATGGAAAGAGAGAAACCTATACCTATTAGACCTCCTAAGAGACCAGAGATTAAAGATATGGATAAAGAACTTAAGATGCTGTTAAAATATTCAATAATATTGATAATACTAATGTTAATAATACTTTTGTTTTTTAGAATATCAAGAACTGTTTAAAAACTTTCAAAATATTAAAAGATTATGATAAACATCGATTCATTAGATCTTTATATAAATAATAAAATTGATATTTATCAAGTATACTCTACAGGAATACTAGAAATTGATTATAGCGAATTATTATCATTTGATCAAATATTGGCAGAGACTCTTAAGAATAGTCCAAATCAATTTTTAGATACATTAAAATCCAAGATTTATGAAAGATTTATAACATTAGGATTAGAGGGAAGAGAGATAGATATAAGAGTTACAGGAATGTTACCACCTATAATGATAAAAGACATAGGTAGTAAATATGAAAATAAGTTAATTTCATTTTATGGATTAGTAGTTAGAAGATCAGAGATAGAACCAATAGTTCATATAAACAATTATATGTGTAAAAGCTGTAATCGGACTTTTATGATAACAGCTAATCAAAAATTCCCTTCTAAATGTCCTTATTGCAATAGTAAAAAGATAGATCTTATAGATTCGACTAAGAAAGATATACAATACTTAGATGTGCAAGAACCTATAGAAAGAACAGAACCTGGTGTACCAGCTCCTAAGATAAAATGTATTCTTACAGGTACTTTTATAAACTCGATATTGCCTGGTGAAGTAGTTGAAATAACAGGTATATTAAGTCTTGTTCAGAATCATATTAAGGAAAATAGATTATCAAAACTCGTATATATAAAAGGTATAAGAAAAACTCAAGTAGATTTTAACTCTATAAATCTTACTGATAAGGACAAAGAAGAAATAGAGAGATTGAGTAAACAACATAATGCTCTTGATAAATTCGCAAATATGGTATTCCCAGATATATATGGGTATGAAGATATAAAAAAGGCAATTGTATTACAACTAATTGGAGGAAATAAAAAAGTAACTAAAGCAGGTACAAGACTTAGATCTAATATACATATTTTATTAATCGGTGATCCTGGTATAGCTAAATCCAGAATTCTTCAACAAGTAGCTTCAATATCTCCTAAGGCAATCTATGTTAGTGGTAAATCAGCATCAGGTGTAGGATTAACAGCTACTGTAGAAAAAGATGAATACGTAGGGTGGACTCTTAAAGCAGGAGCAGTAGTATTAGCATCTGGAGGTATGGTGACTATAGATGAATTTGATAAATTAGATGATGATGAAAAAAGTGCTTTACACGAAGTAATGGAATCTGGTACTGTGTCAATAGCTAAAGCAGGTATTGTTGCAAAGTTAATGGCCGATACTACAATATTAGCAGCTGCCAATCCTAAATTCGGTAGATTTAGTATTAGAAAGAAAATAGTAGATCAATTCAATATACCACCAGCTTTATTAAGTAGATTTGATTTAATATTCCCGATAGTCGATACTGTAAACGAGGAAAAAGATGAGAGATTGGCAAGAGCAATACTATCTCTTCATAAAGAATATGGAAATCTAGAACCTGATAGGAATTTGCTTAGAAAATATATAAGTTATGCTAGAAAACACGCACCTGAACTTACAGATGAAGCAGTAAAACTAATACAGGATTTTTATGTAGATATGAGAAGGAAAGGAGCGTCTAGTGGTAATGTTACAATTACTCCAAGATATTTAGAAGGTCTGATAAGATTAGCAGAAGCTCATGCTAAGTTTAGACTTTCTAATAGAGTAGAGAGAGAAGATGTAGAGATAAGTACAGATCTTGTAAGTAAGATGATAGATACTGTTATGAGAGATCCAGAAACAGGAGAGATAAGTGTAGATATAGTTACAGGGGGAGTGACGCGTAGTAAGATGGAAAAGATAAACCTAGTGTTAGATATAATTAGTGAATTGGTCCATACCGATGGAATAGCTTATAAAAGAAAGATAAGAGAAAGAGCTAAAGAGTTAGATATTGATGAAAGAGAATTAGAAGAGATATTGACTAAATTAAAAAATCAAGGAGAAATATATGAATCTAGAACTGGAGAAGATGGAGCTTATTCTTTAGTAAGCAATTAGATAACTTTTAATTCTATTCCGTATTTTTCTGCAAATTTTTTTACAAACTCTTTCTTCTTCCCATCTACTCCTTTTTTGGCCAATAATATACCATCTACTGTTTCTATTGTTTTTTCTATGGCCTGTATAAACATCTCTTCTCTAAATCCTTCTTCTTGATATCTAGCTAATAGATGTGAATATGTAACATTGTTTTCTAAAGCATACTTAGTTAGTTTCGGCACATAATGCGTACCGTCTATACCAAAATACACATCGTATTGATCATTTTTATCTATAGCATTTAATACCGATTTTACAATTATCTTAGCGGCTTCTTTATCTTTCCATCCCCTTTCATCACTACCTAGTTCGACAAACATTACAGGTTTATCAAATGTAGGACCGTGATGATCTACTTCAAACGTTATTTCATATCTATCTCCTAATAAAGAATAACCTTTCAATATTTCTAACATCTTTGACGGATAACTTATCGATAATTTACTATCTTCTCCCCCCAATTCTGCTTTTCCCCAATTACCAGGTACATGTACAGTTGCACTAGGTATGCCTGAACTGGATGTGTGTGAACTTAAAACTATATAATAATCGTGGTTAGTTTTAGGTGGATCAAATCTAACAATATCGTCGTTAACATCTAAACTATCTATATTACCATCTAATTGTTCTGCTAGAGTTTTACTAGCGATGTTCTTTGAGCTGTATATAATTAAAGGTTTCATCTTAATCTTCTTCTCTCCATATTTAAAGGAGCATCTGTATTAATCTTCAATAATTGCTTTATAGTTCTGGCAAACTCTATAGTAGTATTCGCATCTCCATGCATAGTATAAACTTTTCTAGGAGGATTTTTTATAGATTTTATCCATTCTAAAAGTTGATTCATATCACTATGCCCAGAAAATCCTTCGATTGTCATTACTTCTAGTTTTAAATCATATTCTTTATAATCACCATTATCTTTTAGCAATACCTTCCTACTTCCTCCTTGTATTCTATTTCCCAAGGTTCCAGGAGATTGATAACCTACAAATATTAAAGCAGATTTTTCATCATCAGCTAGCATCTTTAAATATTCTAATATAGGGCCCCCATTCATCATACCTGCAGTAGCTATAATAATACATGGTTCTTTTACAATTTCATCTTTTGATTTACCATTTACGACCTTCAAGTATTCCCATTCAAAAGGCGACCTATTATCTAAGATCATTCGACGTATATCTTCGTGAAGATATTCTAAATATTGACTATGTAAAGATGAGGCCTCTTTTATCATTCCATCTATATATATTGGAATATTCCAATCTTGATTAGCATATCTATATAATGTGACCATTATCTCTTGACTTCTACCTATTGCAAATGCAGGTATTAATACTTTGCCCTTTCTATCTAATACTTCTTTAATCTTATTTATAAGTATACTTTCTGCTTGATCTCTAGATGGTAATACTTTGTTACCGTATGTAGATTCTACTATTAATGTATTAGCTATAGGGTATTTATCATAAGCAGGGTCAAACAATTGCGTAGGACCGTATTTTATATCACCAGAATATATCATTACAAACTTATCAGCTATATTTAAATGTATCGATGCACTGCCTAAGATATGGCCAGCATTGTAAAAAGTTAATTTTACATCTTTAGATACATCCGTAGTCTGTCCATAATCAAGTAATATAGCATGATCTAACATATTTTTTATATCCTTAATAGAGTATAGAAAATCTCTATTGTCTCCTTTTTCAGCTAGATTTAGATAATCCATTTGTAATAATACGGCCAATTCGAGAGTAGGAGGTGTCATATATATTGGGCCATCATAGCCCATTTTATATAAATATGGAATAGCAGCTACGTGATCAGTATGGGCATGTGAAACTATTATACCGTCTAGATCGTTTAAAGAACCTAATAGTTCAAACATAGGTAATTCATCTTGGGGACTTGGGGGAGCAGGATGAATTCCAGCATCTAATAAGAATTTAGAATGTTTTGTCTCTAAAAGCATACTAGTTCTACCAACTTCTTGAAATCCTCCTAACATCGTCAATGTTACATAAGATATTGAATCTATACGTTCTGCCATCTTAGTACCTACTCTTTTTAACATCTTTTCAACATCTCTTCCATATTTATTCTTAAACATACTCTTAGCAAAATCTGAATCTATACTTGGAGATCTTTCAAATATAGGATACCAGCCTGTTGATAAAAATATATTTTTTCCATATTTTTCAATCAATTCGGATATGTTTAGATATTTGACTTTAATATAAACTTCACCAAATACATTTGAAAATAAAATATCATCTATTTGAATTGTCTTCAACATCTCTCTTATCATCTTATCTGTAACGTCTTGCTGTAATCTATTTGAGAATCTTATAAATATTCTCTTTTTATATCGCTTTATTATCTCTATCAATTTATTTTGATCGATCTCTTTAAATTCGTCTAAATACACATATATTCCTGTAATGTAATCCTTTATCTTAAACTTATCTCCAATTAAAGTTTTTAATTCATCTTTTATCTCTTCAAATAGCATAAATATTAATCTTCAAGCTTTTCAAAATAACTTATTGGTATTTTAAATTCATCATAAGATTTTATTCTACCTTGTTTCATATACATCTCTCTGGCTAATAACCAGAAGAATAATGCTAAACTCTTTCTACCTCTGTTATTCATAGGTACAAAATCTTCAAGTCCATCTATTACAGTATCTGTATCAACTAGACCAATTACAGGTATTCCTATTCTGTTAGCATCTTTTATAGCAACTCCTTCACTATTAGGATCGCATACCAATATTAGATCTGGTTCAATATAATATTGTACATTTGGATTAGTTAGAGAGCCAGGTATGTATCTATCTGTAATCAATTTGACCTCTGGGAATAGTTTAGAGAATTTACTAGCAGCTATCTTACCATAGTATCTTGAAGGCAATATTAAAAGTTTAGAAGGTTCTATTGAAGCTATTCTATTTATTACTCTTTTTAATGCCTCATCTATTTTTTCTATATCTAATATGTAAACACCGTCTTTTCTTCTCTTAGCAATAAAAGGATTAATATGGCCTAATTTTTGAGCACCTCCTATGTGGACAGCGTGTTCAATATACACTTCTTCACTTACTAGCATATCAATTCACCTAAACATCAGTAACATACTCGTTTACCAATATAGTATCATCGGCAACATTTTCAAATCCTAAAAAGTGTCTTCTACAACAATACCTTGTTATACCAAGATCATCTAAAACTTTTCCCCTATCTTCTCCTTTAGCTATTCTGTAAGAATACTCTTTATAAAGATGGCCTATTACTTTACCACATGTAAAACATCTTATAGGGAATTTGTTCATAAACTCACCTATATGATTTCTGGAATTTAGCTCTTGCCTTTCTTCGTCTATCTTTCTTAGGTTCTACTCTTCGAATATCTTCTTTTAATATACTATCTTCAAATACCTTACCTTTTAATTCATAATCTAATTGTATCAATGCCCTTGCTATACCAGTTGTTACTGCCTGTAATTGTCCAACTATCCCTCCACCATTTACATTTACATCAATATCTAAATTTTTTATCAATTTTTCAGCTCTATTGATTATACTGTTAAAATAAGCTTGATAAAATGGAGCATTGAAGTAAACTTTCCAATCAACTCCATTGATCTTTATATTACCTTTTCCCTTAGTTTTAACGAATACTCTAGCTATAGCTCTTTTTCTCTTCCCCCTACTTGCAATTATCTTAATATCTTTTTTCTTAGTCTTTCTCTTAGTTTTACTCATCTTTCCACCCCAATCTCTTACATAAATCATATATATAAATATGTGGTTTTCCCTTATCTTTTATCTTCATATCTTCTAATGATTGTCCTTGTAAATTCTCTGGATTACCAGTATATACCATCAATCTTCTATAAGCTTGTCTACCTGTAAAAGTCTTCCTTGGTAACATTCCCCTAATCATTCTCTTTACTAAAAGATGTGGAACTCTTGAATAATGTGGAGACCTCTCTGGATTGGCCTTATTTTTCCACGATCTTCTAGTTTTAAATTTTTCCAATATGTAATTAGGATTGCCATTCAATACGAATTTTTCTGCATTGATTACCGTTACCTCTTCTCCTTTTAATAACATCTTAGCTATTACAGAAGCAGCTCTTCCAAATACAAGATCAGTAGCATCTATTATCTTCATTCTCTCACCTAATTATCATCATATCCGCGTATTTTATATTATCTTCAGGAGTATTTTTTAAATAATCTCTTAAATACACGAATTCTCCACCAGCTAATTTTATTTCATCTATAACTTTTTTACTAGCATCTACAGCTATTATTTTTATCCTATGTTTTAAAGTCTCACCTCCTAGTAATTTACCTGGTATAACTATTACTTTGCCCTCTTTACCGTATTTATTTATCTTAGAAATATTCACTTCTATTCTAGATCTTCTACTTCTATCTACTAATTCTAATACTCTTTTCCAGAATGGTTTTTTCATCTTCTTCAATAATCTTACAGTCTGATACCATAGGGGATTCTCAAATGTTATATGTTTCATAGGGATCTATTTTTATCATAAGTATACTTTTAAATATTTTTCTATATTATCATCGTCAAAAACACAATGTATAAAATTAGTAATATCATTCCATCTTCTTTGTATATTTCTTTATCTAAATAGATCAGAATAAGGGCAAATGTAGATACAATAAGAAACCACCAACTTACGTCTATTATACTAGATTTTATATCTATATTTTCATAACCGGCCATATACGAAGATAGCATTCCAACACCGAGTATCATAAGAGAATTAAATATATTACTACCTATTATATTACCGACAGCTATTTCTATATTATCAGGGTTCTTTCTAATTAATATAATTGAACTAACTAATTCGGGTATTGAAGTACCTACAGCTAGTGCCAATATTGATATAATATCTACGCCAACATTTAATATTTGGGCAGTCTGTTTAAGATAATTTATAGTAAAATCAGATGTAATAACAATACCGATTAGACTTAAGAAAAATATTATATAATCTGTGTAAGAAGTTTGAGTTTTTCCATCATTATTCTCTTGATGTTTGATGTTTATATATAAATATACGGAAAATATCATAATAGGTATTATGCCAACTATTGAAGGAGTTGGTATTTTTAAAAACAGCAATATAGGTATTATTGCACTTGCAAATAAATATAGACTTTCAGTTCTAAGTAGATTAGTCTGTACAATTACTTTAATACTATTCATAATTAGTATTGTTATAGCTAGTATTAACAGTATATTAGCTATATTTGATCCTACAACATTGAAATAAGCTATTTCAAAATTACCTTTAAACGAAGCTATAATTGATGTTACTAATTCAGGAGTAGATGTACCGAATCCTATTAGAAATACTCCTATAAGATAATTAGATAGGCCTAGGGATTTTCCAATCTTTGCAGCTTTATCTACAAATAAGTCAGCAGTAAATACTAATCCAGATAAAGATAGTAAAAACAAAGGTATGACTATTAATTGAGAATTAATTAAATAAGCTAGAAAAAGCATTAATATAGAAAACCCCATAAGAGATAAAGTAATTAAAAGTTTCATTTGAATAGTATTTATATAAAAGTTTAAAAAACGTTTACTATGTTTTAAGTATGAAAGTGTATTTTGAAACTTATGGTTGTACTTTAAATCAAGCTGATACAGAGATAATGAAGAAAGTAACAGAACACCAGGTTGTTGATAATGAAGAAGAGGCCGATGTAATTGTAATAAATAGCTGTGGAGTCAAAGGACCGACTGAGGCAAAGATAATACATAGATTAGAACAGTTAAAATCTCAAAATAAAAAATTAGTATTAGCTGGTTGTTTAACTGCTAATAAAAAGATTGTAGAAAAATTTAATTTACCGGCCATTTCTACATCGGCAATTAATAGGATAGATCAGGCCATAGCAGCATCTCTTAAAGGAGAAAAGATTATGATAAACTCTCTAGATAGAAGAGGAAATATACCTAAATCATTTAGCCCCCCTATAGCTAGAATTCCTATTCAACAAGGTTGTCTATCTGCTTGTCATTTTTGTTTTACAAAACTAGCTAGAAAATATCTAAGTCTTGGAATAGGGGAAATAATTAGATGGATAAACGCAGCAATCTACGATGGATGTAAAGAATTAGAACTTACTGGCACAGATCTTGGAAGTTATGGTAAAGATATAAATGTAAATCTTGTCGAGCTTTTATCAACAGTATTGTCATTACCATATGATTTTAGAATAAGATTAGGAATGTCTAGTCCACATTATTTTAAAAATATGTTAGATGAATTATTGAAGATCTATGAAGATAAGCGAATATATAAGTTTTTTCATCTATCTGTACAAACAGGTAGTGAGAAATTAGTTAAAGATATGAATAGATCGCATACTGTAAAAGATTGGATAGATGTGAAAAATGCCTTTAGAGAGAAATTCGGTGAAGAGTTTACAGTAGTTACCGATATCATAGTTGGTTATCCGACAGAAACAGAAGATGATTTTGAACAAACACTTAAATTTATAGAAAATCATAGACCAGATGTAGTTAATCTATCGAAATTCACTCCTAGACCTGGTACAGTTGCAGCTAAGTTAAGACAATTACCATCAGATGTAATCAAAAGAAGATCTGTTATAGCAAATGAATTAATTAAAAAGATAGCTGCAGAGAATAATAAGAAGTATATAGGTAAAGAATATCAAGTTCTGGTCACAGAACCTGGTAAAGCTAGAACTAATTTCTATAGACAAGTAGTATTAGATAAAGAAGTAAAATTAGGAGAATTCGTATATGTTTATATTGAAGACAGTAACCATTCTAGTTTATTTGGCAAAGTATTATAACCTATATGCTCTACCTTTTCTAGCAACAATTTTCTTAAGATAATCGTCTTTTATAGATCTATCAGCTAGAATTACCTCGTAATATTTATAATTTCCATCCTCTCCTACCCAATAAGAACCGATAACTTCTGCGTTTTTATGCTTTCTATTAGCTCTTTGTTCTGCAATCCTTTGTAAACTTAATCCAGGTGAGATATATCTAAAATTGTTTCCAGATTTTCTACCAGCTTTAGGATTCCTTCTTATTCTATTACCTTTACCTATTCTTACTCTTACAATGAATACTCCTTGTTTGGCCTTATAACCTAAAGATCTTGCTCTTGCAGGATTAGTTGGTTTTTCAACTCTAACTATTGCAGGTTCAGATCGCCATAAAATCAACCTATTTCTATACTCTTTACTTCTTTCTTTATACGATTCTTGAAAATTCTTCTGTATTATTCCATATGGCATATCAATCACCAAGTATCTTTGATAAATCTCCATTAGCTTTTTTAAACATATCATATGCTTGCTTTTTATCAACTCCTTTCATGTTCATTATCAATTCCAATTCATCTTCTTTAGGTTCTAATTCTTCTCTATCAAAGTTTACCATATACATAGACTTACCTTGTAATACTATTTTAGTTATAATTGGATTGATTAAAGATATTGCTCTACCATCTCGATATATTAATATTTTGTCAGCTCTAATCTCTTCGATATTGCCCCCCATATTTCTAATTAGATTACTTAACTGTCTTTTATCGAACATGTTCAAATTTCTTTATCAATAAATGTTGAACCGGATTGATTTTATTCAATTCTCTTCTTAACTGATTTATCAAGCTATCGTCAATTAAAGAATTTATAAAATCGGAAAAAGTCTTGTCTTTTAAAGCTAATTCTACTTCTATTTCCAATCTCTTTCTTAAATTTCTCTTTACAGTTGCAGATACCTTTGCAGGAGTAACTAAAAACGTTTTAATTCTAACTTTATTATCTTTAAGTTTCACATCTTGTACATGATGTATTATAGTTTTACCTGTTCCTCTTATAGATTCCGATCTTGCTAGACTTTTCAAATATGATAGAGCTATTTCAAATCCATCTACTTGAGAATGAACTTGACTACCTATAACTTGGACAGTTTTCAATATCAAAGAAGAATATAGAGATTTTTCATCCATTTTCTGAGTTATATCAGATAAAGCTATTTTTATCTTTCTACCAATTAGATTAGATTCATCATGTGATATTATCTGACCTACAACTCTATTGTTAGCTACTATGTAATCTGGTAATAAAACTTCATACCATCTTTTTAATTTCCATCTATTTAGATTTTTATTATACATATTACTTCACCAATAGTATTGCAGTTTCAGGAGAATACTTCCAGTCCATAGGCAATACTCCTTCTCGCTTATAGTATTTACTTATCCTATGAATTTTTGATAGTATATGCTTGTATTTTACTTGATTATGAACATCGTTCTTATGTTTTTCTAGATGAGCATGAAGTTTAACAGCTTTTTTCAATAATGCTAATAGATCTTCTGGAAGTTTATATAGACCTTCTTCTTTTAATATACTGTTCAATCTCTTACCAAAGGTAGCTCTAATCGATGGTACACCGTGTATATCTCTTAATAACATACCTATCTGAGAAGGAGGAATTCTCTGTTTTGCATATTTTACTATTAATTGTCTAACTTCTTCTTTTGTTATAGTTTGCCATTCAGGTAATTCCCATCTTTTAGTATGTTTAGAGCGACTACGCCCATGCTTTCTAGAATGTAATCTGGCCATCAATTATCACCTTAATTTTTACTATAGCATCATTTTAAAAACCTATCTAATATATTGTCTTGTAGCTTCATCTTCATGTTCTTGTATTTGTTTATAAAGCATATTCTTCATATTCTCAATCTCTTGGAAATCTTTTTCTATGATATTATAATCTATTTTCAAATTGTACAATTTATCTAATCTTTGAATTACACTTTTTATTCCATCTAATTCAGCAGGGCCATCAGGATTTTTCACAGTCTTTAACATTATCCATCCATCTATTTTTATCATCTTTGATAAAGTCGGTAATACAGCTAATACTCCAAATACTGCCCCGCCCATAGGTCCTGGTTTTACTATATCTTTATACTTGTCAATTATCTTATGATCAGCAGCATACATATAAATATCGTCTACATTTGATTGTGGATCGCTATAGCCACCGATTCCAACTATTTCTTTTATATTAAATTCATCTTTTAGTAATTGTAATACATACGATATATGTCTATAAGGTGATTTAGGTTGATGTTGTCCATAAACAAGTATTGTTTTACTATCTTTAAGATATATAATTCTGGTTCCTGCTATAGATACCAATCCTTGTTCTATCATATCAGATCTAGCAGGATATAATGTTGAACTTACTATTTCTCCAATTACTTCTGCTTGTGTAGCTTTTGCAATAGTAGATACTGTTATCATACCTACCCCGCCTACACCCGGATATCCTAATATGGCGTATTTTGCCTTTCTCTTACCTTTTTTATATTTAAAATACAACTCCATATTTTGTATTAAAAACGTTTTAATTTAAATACTTTTGTAAACATCTATGAAACTCGCAATACTATATAGCGGAGGAAAAGATAGTCATCTAGCTCTTAATATTTATTTTAAGCATATAGTTGGTTTGATTACAATTAAACCATTGGATAAACATCCGTATATGTATCATAATGTTAACATCGATCTCGTTAAAATACATTCTAATATTATGAATATACCATTATTGTATTGGGAACAAAAAGATAAAGAGTTATCTGCTTTATACCAGGCCTTAGATTATGCTATTAAAATATGGAATATAGATGGAATAGTATCTGGAGTAATAGCTAGTAATTATCAATATTCTAGAATTAAAAATATATGTGATAAACTTGATTTAGAATTATACGTTCCCCTCTGGGGAATTGATATTGATAACTATTTTGATTTATATGATAAATATTTAATAAAAAGCATTTTAGTTGGTATATATGCTTATCCATTAAATCAAGAATATCTATTTAAAGAATATAATAAAAGATTGGCATTAGAATTAGAATCATTGAATATAAATCCGTTTGGAGAAGGTGGTGAATTCGAAAGTTTCGTATATACAAGTAAAATACTACCTAAAATAGATTATAAAATAATAAGTATAGAAGGCAAACATAACTCATGGACAGGGCATATAAAGGTTTAAAAACGTTTTTATCATTATAATAGCGGTGAGCTTAAATGGCTAAAAAGGAACATCTTAACATAGTATTCGTAGGACACGTAGACGCAGGTAAGAGTACAACAGTAGGAAGAATTCTCTATGATAGCGGTAAGATCTCTGAACAGGTAATCGCTAAGTTAAAAGAAGAAGCTCAAAGATTAGGTAAGGCCACTTTTGAATTTGCATTTGTCATGGATAAGATGAAAGAAGAGAGAGAAAGAGGTGTTACTATAGATATATCACATCAAGATTTTGAAACTAATAAATATTTCTTTACTGTTATAGATGCTCCTGGACACAAGGATTTTGTAAAAAACATGATTACAGGAGCTTCTCAAGCAGATGGTGCAGTTTTAGTAGTATCTGGAAAAGATGGAATACAACCTCAAACTATAGAGCATGCAGCTTTATTAAAAGTTCTTGGTATATCTCAATTAATAGTACTTATATCTAAGATGGATGCTGTACAATATAGTAAAGATGTTTATGAAAAAGTAAAAGCAGATGTAATCGCATTATTAAAGAAATTCGCATACAAAGACGTAGATAAAATCCCTATAATACCTGCATCTTCATACTTCGGAGATAACTTATTGAAAAGATCTGATAAAACCCCATGGTATACTGGTCCTACTTTGTTTGAAGCTTTAGATACATTTGTGCCTCCAAAGAAGCCTGTTGATAAACCATTTAGAATGCCTATTCAAGATGTTTATAATATACAAGGATTTGGTGTGGTAGTAGTTGGTAAAGTTGAAGCTGGTATATTAAAACCTGGTATGAAAGCTGTGATAAACCCTGGTAATATGGTAGTTGAAATAAAGAAGATAGAAACTCATCATCAAGAACTTCCAGAAGCAGTTCCTGGTGATAATATAGGTGTAAACGTAAAAGGTGTAGAGAAAACTCAAGTGAAAAGAGGTTATGTATTAGGAGATGTTAACAATCCTCCTACTGTAGCAAAATCCTTTACAGCCCAGATAGTAGTATTAAATCATCCTAGCGCAATAGGCGTTGGTTATACACCAGTATTCCATGCCCATACTACACACTTCCCAGCTAGAATAACTCAAATAGTAGCAAAAGTCGATCCTAAAACAGGTCAGAAATTAGAAGAGAAAGTAGACTTTTTGAAAAATGGAGATATAGCTATTGTTAAAATAGAACCTTTGAAACCAGTAGTAATTGAAAAAGTAGGAGAATATCCAAGTTTAGGTAGATTTGCTATTAGAGATATGAATCAAACTGTAGCAGCAGGATTAGTACTTGATATAGAGAAGGCATGATAGGATGAATAGAAATAAAATATGGATTAAAATAGAAAGCGATAATCTAGATAGTATAAAAGAAGTAGAACAGCAGATAGTTCAAACAACTCAAATGTATGAACTTAAATTACAAGGACCTGTACCATTACCGAGAGAGGAATTGAAAGTAGTAGTTAGAAGAACTCCTTGTGGAGATGGATCAGATACTTATGAGACTTGGCGTAAGAGAATACATAAAAGAATATTTATAATATCTGGAGATGAGAAAAATCTAGTAAATGTTTTGAAGATTAGAATACCAACAGATGTAAAGATTAGTTTGAAATTCGTAGGTGGTTAAATATGAATTTATGGAAAGATATACCCCCGGGTAGTCCAGATAAGGCAAATATTGTAATAGAAATACCAAAAGGTAGTAGGAATAAATATGAATACAATAGAGAGACCGGTGTAATAGAATTAGATAGAGTATTATTTTCAACAATGCATTATCCAACAGATTATGGTTTTATACCACAGACTTACTATGATGATGACGATCCAATAGATGCTTTATACTTTTCACCATTCTTCTCAGCTAACTATCCAGGAGTAGTAGTTAAAGGTAGATTAATAGGTGGGTTTAGAATGGAAGATGAGAAAGGAATAGACGATAAATTGATATTTGTACCATACGAAAAAGTATTACCACATCAGAAGAATTTAAGTATAGAGATGATGTCTGAAGGAGTAAAAAAAGAGATAGAGTATTTTTTCAGCAGATATAAAGATTTAGAGAATAAAAAGGTGATCTTCAAAGGTTGGTTAAATCTAGAAGAAGCTACAAAGATATTTCAAAGAGCAGTTGAATTATACAAGCAGAGATTCTAATCTTCGCCTAAGCAATTTTACACTATCTATATAATTTTTTCCTTCAATATCATAATTTTCAAATAATTTCTCAGCTATTTTCACATCTTGATCATCGATATTTGTTATTTTTTCAATCCAAGCTTCTAATCGATTTTCCTCTACAACCCATCTATCTGGTAATTCTGGTGCCAAACCTATATCTTTATATACTATTACTGGAGTACCACAACTTAGAGCTTCTACAATAACAAATTCTATAGGCCCATATAATGCTGTATGTAATAACAAACTTGCTTTACACAATATGTTGTATTTTTCAACATCAGATATATTTACATAAACTTTTAAATTATCTGTAAGTTTTGCCATTGACATTATTTTATCAAAATAGGTATTATCGTTAACTTTAGTAATTAATATAAATTTTCTATTCTTTAGTTCTTTAGCTATTCTTATTAATAATTCTAAATTTTTAATTGGATGAGCTCTTGATATAGATACAATAGTTTGATCTTTTTCATCCCATTTTACCTTCTCTTTAGCAGGCGGTATATATAACAAATCTAGACTTTTTAATGTTCTCTTAGTAAGAGCAATAGCTATAGCGTAAGGATTTGAATATACGGTTTTTAGAAAATAACCTATTGGCATATCATGTAACCTATTTTTATTCCACCATTCTTCAACCATTATAGTAGGTTTTCTCTTATAAAGATAATACAATGAATACGGGGTCAATATAGGACTAGGAGTTAGATAAGCATCCGCATCTCTTATTTTACTTATTCGAATATATGTATTACCTATATCTAAGTTAAACGTTATCCTGTATTCTTTTTCAATAATATAATCTTCTAATGCTTTGTATAATGCGTAATATACAGGGTGATCTCCTAAATACGATACAATTTTAACCATTATTTAATGACAATTCTATTACCATTGCAGGTAATTGAATATATGGGTCTGCACCTGTAGCTATTCTATAATGATAATCTGCTATTGTTTTAATCATGTTTATTCTTTTCGTATCAGCTATTCCAGGAGTTTCTTCTAGAACTTTAATTAAATCACGAATTAGATCTTCTGGATCAGCACCTATTTGTAGCATTTCTATAACAAGTCTTCTAGCTTTATTTGGATTTTTCTCTAATATACTTTTAGATAACTCACTAATTCTTTCTCCACCGATCTTTCCAGATATGTATTCGAGAAGTTTTACATCTATATTTCCATCTTTGCTCATATAGTATGCACTTTGTAGAATTGTAATAATCTTACGAAGATCTTTTCTATTACTATCTATGTTTATAAGAAACGATTTTGCCTCATCGCTAATATTTATCTTTTCTTTATCCACAATCTTATCTATTAATTTTTTAATATCATCATCAGATATAGGTGTAAATCTTATTACAGCTGTTCTACTTTGAATAGGTGGAATAATCCTATTAATGTAATTACAACTTAATATGAATCTGGTATGTTTTGAAAATATTTCCATCATTCTTCTCAATGCTTGTTGAGCGTCATTAGTTAATGCATCAGCTTCATCTAAGAATACTATCTTGAAACCTATTTGATTATTTGGAATAGTTTTAGCAAAATCCTTTACCTTTTCTCTAATTGTATCTATTCCTCTTTCGTCACTAGCATTTAGTTCTAGAAAATTTCCAGCAAGATTATCATTATATAATTCTCTAGCTAATATTAATGCTGTTGTTGTCTTACCTGTTGACGGAGGTCCGGCGAATAAAAGATGAGGCATATTCTTTTTATTTATAAACCCCTGTATTAGATCTTTAATTGCTTGATTACCTATGAATTCATCTAATCGTCTAGGTCGGTATTTTTCTATCCAAGGTATTTCATCCATGCTTTTTATAATCTGTTTAGCTTTTTAATCTATTCTGTTAATAGCTATATCTCCATTACTATTAGTTATATTTAATGTTAATCTGCCCCTCCATCTGGTATCATTTATAATAATCTTAAATGGATAGATAAAAGTAATTTGCCCCAAATTAGTTATATTGTAACTAATTATTGTATTCATTCCTTGGTATTGTATACTAATTGAATCTAATGCTATTGGATATGGATAATTTTTAACTATATAACTACCATTTCCCTGGTATTTTATATTTCTTATATCGTTATCTAGATCAAGTAACCATCTAATAGAATGATAAGAATTAGTTTCTCTTACAATAGAGTTGTATTCTGAAAAGAATAGTGCTATAATCGGGATAGTTAATACCAATAAAATGGCAATAATAATGAAATACTCAAGCATTACCTGTCCATGCATATTTTTATTTTTATTCTTCTTTTTAATAATCTATCTTTTTCTTGCCCTTTTTACTTCTTGATAGTTTATTTTGAATTATAGAAATTAAACGTTTAGTAAGAGTTATAGGATCGTAATCTAAATCTTCAGCTATTAATATTGGATAATTCTGACTATGAATTGTAAGTTTACCTTCATATACTCTTGATCCTTTAATCCTTAAAGATATCATGGGTTCTTTTAAGATCTTACCTATTCTCTCTTTAAAACTAGTCAATTCATCTAATACAATACCATAAGTATAGTTATCTTCAATTCCAAATATTTGAACATCTGATCTTGTATATCGAAGATTTTTCAATATTCTTTTAAGTAAATCCTTTCTTTTAATTACTCCACGAATTCCCCTTTCGTATACTACATGTATATCTCTATCAAGTAAGTCTATGATTGGAGTTTTTAGATTTATAATAGAGACTTCTTTATATATCAATTCTTTTATCGATTTATTCAATATATTATTGGTCTCGTAATCTCTTCTTCCTGGTTTATTAGATAACATCGAATACATCAATACTTCATCATAAGTTATTATACCTACAGGCATATTTTTTGAATTCGTTACTATAAGATATTCTAGGCCGTTTCTTATCATTATAGCTCTGGCCTGTTCGAGACTTTCCTTTTCATTTATAGTTTCAACATGAGTATCAATCAATTCTTTTATATCAATATTATTAATGAATTTAGCTAAGCTGTCTTTTAAATCGTTGATCTTTATAATCTTCTTAGGTCTTCTATCTTTATCTACGATTATTAAATAATCGCCGTTTTCCATCAATCCTTCAATGATCTTTTCCATGTTTTTTAAATCATCTTCTGTTAATCCAGTTATAGATCTAGTTATTCTATCAATTTTAGTATTTTGATTTTTATAAATATTTAAAGCTCTTCTATCTATTACTCCTATTAATTTGCCTTGATCTACGACTATTACAGGCTGATCTTTTAATAGATCGTTTAATACTTCTTTTAACTGTTTACTTCTTTCTATTATAATCATGACTTATCTATATCAGAAAACTTTTTAAATAATCTATATAAAAATAACAACAGGTGATTTTAGTGTATAATATAATTGAGGTAGAAGAATATATAAGATTGTCTCCACATGTATTAAGAATGGAAAAAGAAAAAGCTGCAAAAGAGATAATAATGAATACTTATAGAAACAAGTATCTACCAGATATAGGTCTAATATTAGATGTCATAGATGTAAAAATGGAGTCTGAAAATATGATAATAATGAATGATCCAAATATATATGTTAAAACGAGATTCAAGCTAGTTTCTTTTACCATAGAAAGCGGAGAGATAGTACTGGGTATAGTTAGAGAAGTCGTAGAGTATGGTGCTTTCGTTCTAATAGGTCCGTTTGAGGCCTTACTTAACTTATCGCAGATATCTGATGAAAAATTTAAGTTTAATAAAGAAAAGAAAAGACTTGAAAATGAAGATGGAAGTAAAACTATTGAAGTTGGTGATAAAATCTATGCAAGAGTATCTACTGTTAGTATGAAAGAAGGGCCTGCAAAGGCAAAAATTTCATTAACATGCAGAACAGCACCTTATTTGGGCAATTTGAAATGGTTAACTCAAGAAACTAAACAAACTGAAAATAAGAAGAAGGTGAAAAAATGAGAGCTTGTAGATATTGCAAGGCAATAGTATATGAAAACTTATGCCATATCTGTGGAAATAAAGATCTTACAAATAAATTTTCAGGTATGATTTTGATAATAAATAAAGAAAAATCAACAATAGCAAAGATATTAAATTTAGATAATGGAGAATGGGCAGCTACTATTGAAGATTAAGTTTTAATAGACATTTGATTTAATATAAATAGGGTGTACGTAATGGGAAGAGGAAGAGAACCATTGGTAGTGTGTGATGCATGTGGTAGAACAGTACCTAGAGATAAGGCCGTAGAATACTTCAAGTCTTCTGTATTTGACATCGATCAAAAAGATATAGTAGTAGATCTTACTAGAAGAAAAGTATTTTACTGTATTAGCTGTGCAAAACATAGAAAAATCTTTGAGAAGAAGAAAAAAATGTTAAGTAAGAATGCGAGAGAGTGAACAGAAGTTTTTAGAAGAAGTCATAGGTAGAATTCTTGTAATAAACTTAGGCAATTTACCATTGTTTATATATAAATCATCTAAGACTCCAGGATATATTGCAAGTTATTATATAGATATACAAAATGCTGATAAAATAGGAGACATAGCTGCAGTATCTCATCCAGCTAGAACAAAAGAGGAATTTCTTAAATCAAAACTTATGAATGTTACTTCTTGGGCCGAGAAATTAGGTCTAAAAAGTGGAATGCAGGTTAAACGTGCTATTAAGATATTAGAACAATACAAATAAGCTTTATAAATATATTTATTCATATAAAGATCATGAAAATCCCAAATACTATTAATACGTATTGTCCATATTGTAATAAACATACTGAACATAAGATTAGCGTATATTCTCCTGGTAAAAGAAGAAGTCTTGCATTTGGAAATGTAAAATTTGAAAGAAAATTACAAGGACACGGTGGTAAGAGAGCTGGTAAGAAAAGTGTAAAGAAACAAGGTAAAAGACAATTGGTATTATTAACATGTAATGAATGTTCGAAGAAACAGATGAGAGTTTATATTAAATCTAGAACTAAGAAAAAGATTGAGGTGAAGAGATAATGAGTGAATTCTGGAAGATAAGATGTAAAAGATGTGGAACCAATATGATAATATATTCTCATGCATCTAGAAATATAAGATGTCCGAAAGATAATGAAATAATCGCCCAATCAACAGGTGGAAGAATTCATTTAATAGATTGTGAAATATTAGAAGTGTATGGACAGAGAAAATTATAGAATCTTAAAGATAAAGGCCATTGAAGAATTCGGAGTATACTGCGATATCTTAGATCAACCTGGATATCAAGGGTTTATACCAAAAGGAGAAGTTGCATCTAGTTGGGTAAAAGATATAAATAAAGTATTAAAGGTAAACCAGATTAGAGTTGGAAAAGTATTAGATATTGATGATAATGTTAAGACAATTACCTTATCTTTAAAGAGAGTCCAAGAGAAAGAAGAACGAGAGATAATAACAATGTATAATAATGAAATAACAGCTGTAAATATAATTAAAAACGCCTTATCTAAAACTAGAATTAAAAAAGATATTACTGATATAGTTAATATAATTAAAGAAAAATATAACAATGTCTACGATTTTCTTAGAGACGCAGCATTGAACCCAGATATCTTTGATTCTGTAGATATACCAAAAACTCTTAAATTAGCTTTAAAAGAAGAAGTATCTAGAAGGTTTTCTCATATAGTATATAGATTAAGGTTAAACATAGAAGCACGACATTATGGAAATGATGGTCTGATTAAGATCAAACAATTATTTGAAAATCTCGATGTTAGATATCTAGGAGGGGGCAAGTATACAATATTATTAGAAAGTAAACATCCAAAAGAATTAAATAGAAGAGCAGAACAATTAGCTAAAGAGTTAGAAGAAAAAGCTAAGACATTAGGTATTGATTATAACTATCATATTTTAGAATGAAGATTAGAAGATGTAGAGTATGCAAAGCATATACTATAATGTTAAAACATTGTGATGTTCCTACTGATAAAGCAAATCCACCTGATCTTAAGTTAAGGATAATACAGCTAATATTAAAATACCAGTAAACATAATTAATCTCATCTTTTCATGTATATCTCTAAAAGTTCTTTTTTCATTAGCTAAGGCCAATCTTATGTTCAAATATATGGTAAATATGACAATAAATAAAATAATGGTAATTGCCAATATATTGTTTAAATAACTTGCCCCTATTATTATAGTAATCAAGTATATTTTAAGTAATATTATCGTTAAAATCTTCGTATTTTCTATTCCGATTACAACTGGCAACGTATTTATTCCTTCCTGTTTATCTCCTTCTACATCTTCAATACTTTTTACCAATTCTCTAGATATTCCAAATAAAAATATTGCATACATATACAATTCTAAAAAACCATCTCTATAATTATACATTTCATTGTAAAATAAATAAGGGTAAAGTATAGGTGCTACCATAGTTAAAGCTATAAGTATGTTGCCAACCAAAGCTATTCTCTTTGCGTATAAATCGTATACTATGGATACAACAAGGAATATTAGATTGAATATTATAACGTATCTATCCGATAGATAGAGTAATAATAATATTAATATAATTAAGATATACATCAATAGATAAGCTTGATCTACTCTAATTTCACCTGTAACAAGAGGTCTATCTATACGAGAATTTTTAACATCAGCTTTATAATCTAATATATCATTTATTAGAAAAGCTAGATATTGTATAAGAATAGGTAATATTATGCCATTTATAGATATGAATGACATATTTCTATCTATATACATAGTTGTAAACAATATTGCTAATACTGTAAATAAGGCCCTATCTGCACGTACTAATTTTAACAATCCTATCAATCCCATTCTATCGGCCCTTCTTTATTGAAAAATCTAGCTATATTCGATACATCTCTGTTTAACAATTCTCTAAATCTAGGATCTTTTATAGTAACACTTTGACCAAAATCTATAAAATATATCTTATCGCCCACCAATATATTATAAGGACTTAGATCACCATGCACATAACCTATCTTATACATATCTTTGACCATTTTAATTATCTCATCAAACCACTCTTCTTGTATTGGTTTTACTCTATATAATTGAGGATAAGGAATACCATCTTTACCTAAGAATTCCATTACCAAGATATTACCTTCGCAATATATAGGTTCTGGTATATTTATAATACTATGCAATTTTTCCATATTTTTATACTCTTTTCTTGCATAATGTATAGCTAATTCCATCTCATCTCCTTTTTTTCCAACGTATTTATATCTTGAATTAAAGAATTTACTAGTTTCTGGTTTATATATTTTCACAGCTCTATATAATTCGTCTTTAGTTGCTAAATATACAGAAGCTTCTTTACCTTCAGATATTTTACCTATTAACCTATCTATTATTCCCTTTTTTATAATCCTTGCCAATATATCTAAACTTCTTCTATCAAATACAAGAGATTCAATCTCTTTGTCTTCCCAAAGCATCTAAGTACACCTGAATAGTTTTATCTGCAATACTATCCCAGCTATAGTCTTTTAACTTTTCTCTAGCTATAGTAAGTTCATGATTTAAATCAAACTTATCTAATCTAGATAATACTTCAGATATATTTGTATCGATTATATACTTTACATACCCTTCTCCAAATATAGATTTGAGAAATTCTGGTATTTCTCCTACTGGAGTAGCTATAAAAGGTCTTTTACAGGCAAGACTTTCCAACATTATCATTGGGAATCCTTCATATTTAGATGGTAAAACAATGTATCGACTATTACAGTATGCTTCTACTATCTTATCATATTCTATTTCTGTAAATATCGTGTTTTTATTTGCAATACTTTTCAAGAAATTCTTATACCCATCTTCATCTTTACCTACTATCATTATATCCCCATTATACTCTTTCAATATTCTCTCTATATTTTTATCTCGATCTATTCTACCAATGTATGTAACATATTTTTGATCTTTATAAGAATTGTTACATTTAAACTTATTTAAATCAATACCATTCGGAATTAAATAGTATTTTTTGTGTATAGATTCTATAGCTCTTGATACGCTAATTACTTTAACTTTTTTAAGTAAATGTATGGCCACGAAATTGTATATTTTAAATAATCTATGCTTATCTGGAATTCCATGTATTGTCCATACTACTTTTTTCCCTCTTATTAATCCAATCAATGTACCTATTATAGAATGTATATTTCCATATCCATGCACATGTATTATATCATAATCTTCAAATAACAATTTTCTAATAGATGTTAAATCTGGTAAAACTATAGATGAAAATCCTGGTAAATGAATAGGTGATTTAGGATAGGCCAATATCACGTCTATATTCTTATTTTTTAAAGCATTAACAAGATTGTAGCAATGAATAGCTATCCCATCTTTATTCGGATAGTAAGTATGTATGAAGAATAGTACTCTCATATTAACATTATTGATAAAGCTAGAATAGCATGACTAATCATGTTCTCACTCGACTAACGCCCTGGGCAGGATTCGAACCTGCGACCTTCCGGTTAACAGCCGGACGCTCTACCTCTGAGCTACCAGGGCCTTATTTATATAATGTAATAGGTTTTTATTTATATCTTTATAGATAGATTTTTAAACACTTTTCTATATATAATAACATGGAGGGCAATCAGTTTAAAGTTGAAAATGTTAATACGGAAAACATCTCTGAAGAAGAGATTAGAAAAGCAGTATTTGGAGATAAACCTAATATAGTCGGTGAACAGGCAGAGGTAGTAAATCATCCTGTAGAAGCAATTAGAGCATTACAAGATTTTACTACTTCTGAGAACAATCAGAAGAACGAAGAGTTTTATAAAAACATAATATTATTATTGGATCAACTAAGTGGTTAAGTTTTAAAAACAATACTTAGCTATAAAAGGTTTAGAGCGGGGTAGGGTAGCCTGGAGTGCCCGCCGGGCTCATAACCCGGAGATCGGTGGTTCAAATCCACCCCCCGCTATTAAAACATTTTTAATAACATAATGTTTTTAAACACTTCTTTTAAATATAATTTATGTACGAACAATTTTTATCTCTAAACGGAGAATTAAGAGCAGTAACTTCTGGAAAAGCTCTAGCTATGGAAAGAATAGGAGAAGGGGAAGGGAATAATATTGAGCTTAC
>CALKCX010000002.1 GCA_938083015.1 uncultured Microcaldota archaeon | reverse complement strand
TACTATTTGATTACAATTTTGATCATTGGCCGCTTGTATGAATTCTTGTAAATTAGTAACATTACACGTATTAGAATATACGTAAAGTATTGTTATCAATAAATACAACAACATAATTATATTAAAAAGATGTTATTTTTTTAAAACCTTTCTATGGGCCTGCCAGGATTCGAACCTGGGATCTCCGCTGTGTGAGAGCGGCGTCTTAACCTCTCGACTACAGGCCCTATTTTAGATCATATATAATGTTTTTTAAACCTAATCATCAATATATAAATATGAACTACGTTCTTGTGTTACTCTTAATTGTAGGAAATTTTGCAGCTTCAGAATTAGAGCAAAGATTATCAAACGTATTATGTGAAATGATAAACGTTATAAAAAACATAATGCCTATGGTATTAGTAGTAGCTATAGTATTATCAGCATTAGTATATGGTATAGCTCAAATATTACCGCAGGAACTAAAAGCTAGAACATCATCTTGGGCATTAAGTGGTATTATTTTTACAATTTTAGCAGCAATTATATTCCTAGTAGCTCCATTATTATTACAGATGATCGTACCTGAATGGAACATAACAAATATATGTTAATATACCTTTTATTTTTATTTTTCTCCTATTCTTCAGGTAGTAATCTATCAAATGTATTAAGTCAAACCTGCACTTTTCTATACGATATAGTAGGAAATATAGCCTTTATTATGATATTATTATCTTCAATTAGCTATGGAATATCTCAAGTATTACCTGCAGATCCTAGAGCAAAAGTATTAGTATACGGACAAAATCTATTCGTAGGAGCTATTCTTGGCATAATATTATTGTTAATCATACCAGAGATAATATCTACACTTATCGGAGCAAATTCATTCGATTCATCTAGCTGTACATTTCAATGAAGATATTCGTTTTCGTTGATCTTCACGATGAATTAGATAAGATAGAATCTAAAATAAAAGATTACGACCTTGTATGTTTTCTAGGAGATTTATCTAATGAACAAGATATTGAGCTTGCAGAGCAAGTATATAATATAATAGATTATTACATACCTGGCAATATAGATGGACCTGAAATACAAGATATAATGTTACCTAAGAATATGCATTATAGATTAATAAGAATGAAAAATTTCGATATATTTGGATTTGGTTTATCAAATCCAACTCCATTTAATACGCCTGGTGAATTAGATGAAGAAACAATAGATAAGCTATTAAATAAAATAAAATTAACTCGTCAAACTATCTTTTTTACCCATGCTCCTCCATATGGAATTCTCGATAATGTTAAAGGTAAAAACGTAGGTAGTAAAGCTATTAGGAATTTTGTAGAGAAGAATAAAGATAAGATAATTGCTCATTTATTCGGTCATATCCATGAACAAGTCGGAGTAGTCGGAATACATTATAATTTAAAACCAGCATATCTCGGTGGGTATGCTGTAATAGAAGATAATAAAATTACAATGTATTAATCAAAGCTTTTAGTAATCGTATCGTATTCTCTATATCTTTAATATTAGCATATTCATTGAAAGTATGAATATACCTTATTGGTGTACATATAGCTAAACTAGGAATACCTCCTTTGAGATAAAATACATTACTGGCCTCAGTAGCAGAATCTATAGTTATTCTATATTGTAATGGTATACCTTCTCTTTTAGCTGTATTATCAATAATATCTAAGTATTTTCTCTTAATTACATTTCCAATTCCTCTTATCTCTTGTACAGTTATCTCTGGTCCAGAGGATAGTTTAATGTATTTTTCACCACCAGGATAATCATTAGCTTCTCCTACATCTACAGCTATGAATAATTTAGGTTCTAATTTCCAAACAGCATTAGCTGCGCCTTTACCATAATGCGATACTTCTTCCTCTGTAGAGCCCATTAATACTATATTATCTGGTAAATCTTTTGCTAATTCTATCAATACATATAATCCAATTCTATCATCTAGAGCTTTGCCCGATATATAAGATTTGCCTATCTTAGCATTCTGTTTAACCCCACCTACAGCGCCCGGGTATAGTATTTTGTCTAATTCATCTTTAGATAACTCTGTTTGAACAAATAAATTTTTAAACTTTAACTTTCTCGATTCATCATCCCATTCTTCAAGAAACTCTCTATGAACAGAACCTTCTATTATCTCTCTTCCATAGATTAAGACATCTTTAGATAATAAATATTCTGGTAAGTATCCACCAAGAGGTACAATTCTAATAAACCCATCTTCATCTATATATTTGACGATTATTCCAATTTCATCCATATGAGCTGATAATACAATTGGATTACGATCTATTTTTTTATAAGCTATTACATTGCCGCTATCATCTTGCTCAACTTTTAGATCAAGAGATTCAAATTGATTTACAAGAAACTCTCTTACTTGATCTTCTCTACCAGCAGGTGATATTAATTCGGATAATCTTTTAAGTAACTCCATGATTCTATTATAAGAATAGATTTTTAAAGTAGTTTTAAACCTCTTATACCTGAGTATTGTTCTCTATTCTTAGTTAGTATTGCTAATGATCTAGACAAGGCAATTGAGCTGTTGTAAATTACTCTAAACTTAGGAGGTTCTTGAAGTTGAAAATCTCTTAATATGTTGACCATTTCGAGAGAAGCTGCTTCATCAAGTGTCAATATTTCAAATGCATCTATTACAGATTCTATTACATCTGATCTAGGTATTATGTATACTAATTCTCCCAATACTAAATCCGTGATATATATCTTTTCTTTACCTATGTATAATTCAAATTTCTTTACTGCCCCTTGTTTATTCATCATGTATTCTATAAGAATATCAGTATCTAGGAGTATCATCTTAACAATCTATCGTATCTAGTAGGGTAAATATTATTATCGTCAATCATTCCTTTAAGATTTAGTATTTTAGATTTAGAACCGTGACTTTCATATATATTAAGAAGATAGTCAAGAGTTTCTGAAAAGCTTAGACCAAGTCTATTCTTTAGTCTTTTCAACCTATCGTATACCGTATCTTTTATGGTCAGAACTTTAGGCATATTAAATATATTTATTAAATGTATTTAAATTTATCGAATAGAGAGCAAAATGAAGAAATCTCTAATTTTAAATTTTCTATTCTTACAAAGAATAAGTATATAAATATGTTAATATTAAATATATTTAGGTGGTAAGTATGGAAGATTTGATTAGATCTGCAATATCTAGTAATAGACAAAATGAAGAAGAGCTAATGGGAAGCGATAGGATAAAGATAGTAACAGTCGGAGTGGGGGGCGGAGGGAATAATACTATAAATAGATTAATAAAAATAGGAGTAAAAGGTACTGAATTGATAGCTATTAATACAGATAAGAAACATCTAGATTTAATACACGACCAAGCTAAGAAGATACTTATAGGTAAAACTATAACAAAAGGTATGGGTGCCGGAGGTTTTCCTGATTTAGGTGCTAAGGCAGCAGAAGTAGATAGAAGTGAAATACAAAAAGAATTAGATGGAGCACATTTAGTATTTATATGTGCAGGATTAGGTGGTGGTACTGGATCTGGAGCTGCACCTGTAGTTGCACAAATTGCTAAAGAACAAGGGGCAATAGTCATATCTATGGTAACGTATCCATTCAAATTAGAGAGAGCTAGGAAGAACAAAGCAGATGAAGCTTTGAAACAACTTCTAAAATATTCTAATTCAGTAATAGTCATAGATAATAACAGATTAGTAGAATTATTCCCTAATCTAAAGATGAACGATGCTTTCCAGGTTGCTGATGAAATTCTAGCAAGGGCAATAACAGGTCTAGCTTGGACTATAACTCAACCTTCTCTTATGAATATTGATTTTGCCGATGTAAAAGCTGTATTAGGAGATGGAGGATTAGGTTTTATTGCAGTTGGAGAAGGAAGGGGCAATGATAAGGTTAAAAATGCAGTTGATCAAGTAGTTAGAAATAGATTATTAGATGTAAGTTTTGAAGGGGCAAAAGGAGCATTGGTACATATTACTGCTGGAGAAGAGATAACTCTAGGAGAAGCTACTAAAGCAGTAGAGTTAATAACAGAAAAGATGGATCCAGATGCTCAGGTAAAATGGGGAGCAAGAATAGGGCCTAATTATGAAGGAAGAATTGAGATAGTGGCAATAGTAGCAGGAGTAAGAGGTAGTAGTGTCGGTGATAGTAGAGTAGGTAAAGATTATGAAGAAGAATATGAAGAAGATAGAAGAGGGGTCGGATTGTTAAAATCTATATAGAAAAACGTTCTTTGATTATATCTTCGAGTTTTGTTTTTATAAATTCTTTATCTTCTCCTGATAAAGAGGATATATCTGATGATAACTGATCTATATATCGTAACAAAGCTTGTTTTTTCTTACTCAATTCACTTAATTTATACTTTTGATTAATATGTGTTTTAATCTCTCTAGCAACATCCATTAATGCTAATCTTATCTCTTCTTCTATACCTTCTTCATTTGCTATAGCTGTTTTTCCAGCAGAGATATATGGAACAAAGGTACTTGCCAGATGTACAAGAATAATAATAGGTGTTTCTTCTATATTTTCTATATTATATCTTTTCCAATCTATAGAATCTACTGCTTTCTTTATTGCACATGCAGAACTATCAAAAAGTAAAGGTACTCTGTTAGCAAATCTCAATATTTTATATTTATTATTACCTCCATAAGCTATACCTACTTCAACAATATATGGTACACCGTCTCTGTATATTTTTGGATCTCTTGTTTTTGTAACTACAATTTCAGGTTTGTAAATACTTTCAAGAGCTTTTTTAATATTGTCACTACCTATAGGTATTAAAACATCTTTCCTTGGAGGATGCCATTTTAAAGATCTAGCTAATTTGAGTATTCTCTCTATTTCTTCCCAAGTCACGCTTTTAGGATCTTTATCAAAATCTATATCTGGTAATAAACTTATGATTTCATTCATCTTTTGAGAAGATAATCTATCGAAACTCTCGATCATAAAAGATTTTAGACTTTTATGTTTGCTTTTCTTAGCCATTTCTTGAAATTCATAAGCTTGTATTCCAAGTATATGGGGCAATGTTTCTTTAGGTGCACCTGGACTTATATCTGTTTGCCTTTGATATACAATCTGTTCTTCGTTTACAATTAAAGTTATCGTTGCATGGGGATTGGCAAGAGCTGTCTGCTTAATATATTCATATACACCGTATTCTCCTTTATCTATTTTCACATCTCCTACTGTTACTTCTACTATAACTCCGTGTATATCGGTATCGCTTTCAAATAGATTTTCAATTATAGGCTCGTTCTTGTTTATATCTATTGATACATCTGCTATTACCATTTTGCCATTATATGCAGATATAACGTGTATTGGTAAACCTGTAGTAAGTTTAGCGTACATCGTTACTCCTGATGCACCAATACCTTGTTGCCCCCTCTGTTGTTTAAACTTATGGAATTTAGTACCTGCTAATAATTTGCCGTATACTTTACCTATAAGTTCTTTAGGTATACCTGGTCCATTGTCAGATACGATTACTTTAACTTTATCTTCGCCCATATTGTAAAGTTCTACTTTTATATCAGGCAATATGTTTGCTTCTTCACAAGCATCTAGAGAATTAGTAACTAATTCATGGACTACGGTAGTTAAACTTTTAATTTTACCAGAGAATCCTAACATATGTCTATTCTTTTTGAAGAATTCTGCTACGCTATACTCTCTAAAATCTTCAAACATGTTACTAATATAATATGATGGTTTAAAAAATCTTAAGAATCTAAATATATTGATGGCAAAGATAAATATAAAAAATGATAGACTAATAGAGGCCTATAATCAAGGTAAGATATCTTTTAATCCAGAGCAAAGAGATAAATGGGCCAAAATATATGGAATAGTAGGTAATCATTCAGCAGTTCATATATGTAGTTGGACTAAAACTAATATAAAAAATGGTCCTGCTTGTTATAAGAGAAAATTCTATGGTATAGATACGCATAGATGTGCTGAAATATCACCTGCAGCAGCATGGTGTCATGAAGCTTGTATATTCTGTTGGAGGCCTATGGAATGGTATTCTAGAGTGACCATGGATTATGATGAAGTAGACGATCCTAAAGATATAATAACAGGGGTGATTGAGCAGAGAAAAAAACTTCTAGTAGGTTTTGGAGGTAATCCTAAAGTCAATAAGAGAATGTTTAAAGAAGCTTATGAAAAATGGCCTAGTCATTGGGCAATATCATTATCAGGCGAACCTACTATATATCCAAGATTAGCTGAACTTATATTGAAATTAAGAGAACATCCAGAGACCAGAAGTATATTTTTAGTAAGCAATGGACAAGAGCCAGATAGAATATGGGAACTTAAGCAGAAAGATGCACTTCCAACGCAATTATATATAAGTTTCTCTACTCCTAATCCAGAGATGTTTAAAAGAGTAATAAGATCTGTTTATAGAGATGGTTGGGAAAGATTAATGAAAACATTAAACATGCTGAAAGATTTAAATTGTAGAAGAGTAATTAGAATAACTTTAATGAAAGGAATTAATGATGATGATCAATCTATAGAGCAATTTGCCAATATTTTAAATAACATTGTTGTCGATTATATAGAAATAAAATCCTATTCATATCTTGGTCAAAGTAGAAAGAGATTAAGCTATGAAAACGTAGCTTCTCATGATCATGTTAAAAATTTTGCAGAGAGATTACAGGCAAGATTAAAAGATTATAAAATACATAACGAGGATAAGAATTCTTTAATAGTATTGCTAAAAAATGTCAATTCGCAGTATTTAGATTTTATTCCTGGACCAAAGGCAGAACAATCTCTAAATGGGGATGCCCGGATTTGAACCGGGATCTCGACCTCCCTAGGGTCGCAGGCTTGCCAGGTTACCCCACATCCCCTTATTTTATCATAATAGATATGTTTTAAAATAATTTCAGATATTCAAAAGCATGGAACATATAAGCGTATTAGATGTAAAAATAGATAAAAACAAAGTAGAAGTGTATTTAGAAAGTCTAGATACAGCTATATTGGAATTGATAACAGAGAAAATGAATAAATACGAAGATTTAATGTGTTCATACATAGAAGAGCATCCACTAACTAATAGATATAAATTAATCGTAGTTGGAAAAGAAGCTGGGACAAGATTGAAAAAGACATTAGAAGAATTGTCAAATATCGATTTATAATCTATTCTTCTCTTCTTCAATACTCTTCAATAATATATCTTTAGGAATCATCCTTAATTTACCGTATTTTATAAATGGAATTAATCCTCTATCTAATCTTCTTTCCAATGTGTTCTTCGTAATGTTAATATTGTTTTCTCTATATATTTTAACGGCCTCGTTGACATCTACATAATTAGTATAGAGATATATCAATCCTTCTACTACTTCTTTTGGTATATATCTTTTTCTATATTTTATTATCACAGGAAGTTTTTCTTTTTCAATTCTACCTATAAATGCTCTTAAAGTCAATTTAGGATTCACCTTCTTTATAGCATTGTATGCACTTTCTAAAGACATCACTTGATTTTCAAAATCTATGATTTCATCTAAAGTAGATTTCTGTATATACCTTATACCATCCTCTCCTAATACAGAAGGAATTGACTGCCTATCAATTCTACCTTTAAATATATCATAATCCCAATTTACACCATTCATCTTAAGATATTCATAAGCTTGTCTAATATTTAATAATTGGTCATTCATATTAGATTTATACATTTCTCTCTCTTGTTCATAGATATTTACCAATTTATCTACATCTCTAAGCACGTCTACATAGTTTTTTTGAAGTTTATCCAATATTTGATAAACTTTAGGATCGTTTAATTTATAATTCTTTTTAAATAGAGGCCTTCTGCCCATAGTATCACCAATATATTATAGTAAAAAGTATTTAAAAACCTATTCTTCTTTAACGCTTTTATACATATTATATATATAAATTGCTATACCTAATAACAGACCTACACCTATTAATAGTACAAACCAACTAATTGGATCGTCATCTTTTTTCTTCACTTCTTCTTTCTTAATTTCTGTATCCTCTATACGTTTATATTGAGCTTCTATTTCTCTAGCATTATTAGCTTTATCTATTGCCACGATTTTCAATGAAGCGTCTTGATTTGGAATTCTGTAATAATACGAACCAGATACATAGCTTGGTCTTATAAGTTCACCGTTTAAATAAAATAATACTTCTTTTACTCCAGTTGCATATTGATTAGGATCGAATACGTTTACTCCTAATATGACATAATCTTTTTCTACTCTTTCTACTCTAAAATCTGATATTATAGGTGGGGTAACATCAAACCAATACTCTAACTTATTATTTTTTTCTGTCAACAATACATCTTGAACTTTATTAGAACATTTTATCTGACCTTTAACTATACTATCCCAAATACTTATTTCAGTAGGTCCGTTTATTTCATATTCAACATTATTAAGTTGGGCCTTACATCTTAAAGGTTGATTTTTGTCATCAAAAGTCGATATATAATATTTGACTGGAGAGAATAAGAAGTATATTGTTTTATTATCTCTAATAGTATAATTAAACTCTCTAACTAGATTTCTAAAACTTACTGTTCCCCATATCTCTCTAGGCACATAACTTTCAAACATGTAAACATTATTATATTCATAATTGCCAAACAGTATTAATTTATCTACAGTAACCATATCATTATTATCTAATACGAAGAATATCTTTATCTTAGGCAAATCCAAGTCTATCTGATAATTCGGATATATGTCTTTTAAAGATATCAATCTGTTGTTTTTATAAACAGTTTGATTATATAGCTTAATTTCTACTTTTACTGAACAATCTAGATTTGCATAGTATTGTTGATTATTAAACAATCTAAAACCAGCTTTTCCCCCCATATTGGTAATATTTAAAGACGTTATTGTTCTTGGGGGATTAACAGCACCATCTATTACGAATGTTACATATACTTCTGCATTTGGTATAGGCATACCAGCTTTATCTAATAAAGTTATAGTTATATACTCGTCAAAACCAGGTTTACATGCATCTTTTCCTGGACCATAAGATAGTATTAGCAATAGAATTAGATAGATCATATTTTATATATGTAATAACAGATTTTAAACATTATATATTTTATCTATCCTTTCAAATATTTTTTTACCAACTCCTTTTCTCGTAATTTTAATATTTGCTATTTTAATTCTAGCTATTTTATCACCTATTATAACAAGAATTTCATCTGAATAATTACATGCATCTGCAATTCCACCTGTAGATGCTCTATTCTTGTATATATAAACACCTTTTCCCCCTCTATCTGTTAATCTAATATTATCTATAACATTAACATATCCTCTTTTTGAACCTACGATAAATTTTGAAGATGTGATAACACGTATAGCTTTACCTTCTATACCTTTTACCCCACCTGCACCTTTTCCCCTTAACTTAAGTCTATCTAATTTAAACCTTATAGCTTTACCTTCTTCAGTAACTATTGTTACGTAATCGCTTTCAACATAGTTTACATCTACTACAACACCATTTTTAATATATCTCGATTTACTTAATCTCATCTTCATCTTCATCCTTTTTATATTACCATTTTCTAACAATACTAAAATTTCTTGCTCTCTATAAGGCAATATCTTTACAATGTTTCCTTCTATACCATATTTTTCAACGGCCTCAAATTCAGAATCTCTAGATCTGTTTTCTATATCTTGTACATCAAGCTTATACACAATACCATTATCAGAGAATACTAATATTTTAGAATTGTTATTTACTAGCAAAGCTCCTAATAGATCTTTACCATAGTTTATTTTTCTGTTTTTACCTGCCTCGATTTCAAGTATTTTCTTTAGACCTGTTTTACTATAAATTATACTTACTTTATAATCATAATCTTCAATCTTTATAGAATTATCTATTATCGTCTTTCTCGGTCTACCATAGTTTATCTTTATCTCTTCTAATTCTTCAATTAAAGTTTGATCTGGATTAGCGATTATGTTAAGTTGTTGATCAATTAGATTTTTAAGTCTCTGTCTCTCTTCTAATAGTCCTTGCAATTCTTGTTTTTTCAAAACTCTTAAGTTCATATTCAATATATGTTCTATCATTCTATCTGTTAAACCTAATTCTTTTAACTTTATCTCTGGTTCTGGATGATCTTTTAATATAGGAATTATCTTATCAATATTCTGTACTGCGAATATATAGCTTTCTATTTTCTCTAATTGCTGTTCATATTTTAATCTAAAATAAGTTGCCCTTTTAATCAATACAGATCTTCTAAATTCAATAAATTTTCTAAGTATATCTAATACGCCGTATCTTACAGGCCTACCTTGATCTAAAACTATCATGTTAACATAATACCTTTTTTTCAATTCTGTTTGATTTATAATACTATTCAATACCTGTTCTGGTTTATAGTTTCTATCTATTACTATTTCTATATGTATGTTTTTTCCGCTTTTATCTATAATACTTCGTATACCTCTAACAGTATTACTCTCTTTTATTTCATACAATTTCTTAATAATAGTACTTTTATTTACCATATAAGGGATTTCTGTAATAATAATTTTATTATCCTCTATTGAATATCTTGCCAATAATTCAATCATACCTTTTCCAGTTGTAAGATAATCTCTATCGTATTTATATAATACTCCGCCTGTTGGAAAATCAGGACCTTGTATATAAGACAATGGATCTGGATGTTTTTTTAATATAGCTATAGTAGCTTCTATTATTTCAGATAAATTATGAGGAGGTATCTCTGTGGATAATCCAACAGCTATTCCAGAGGCTCCATTGATAAGTATATTTGGAAATCTAGCAGGCAATACCTCTGGTTCTTTCAACGTATTATCAAAATTATCTAGCATTTTAACAGTATCATAATCTATATCTTTGAACATCTCTTCTGCAATCTTAGATAATCTTACTTCAGTATATCTCATAGCTGCAGGAGGATCACCATCTATACTTCCAAAATTACCTTGACCTTCTACTAAAACATGATTCATAGAAAAGCTCTGTGCCATTCTAACTAAAGCATCGTATATTGCTGCATCTCCATGAGGATGATATTTTCCAAGAGTCTCTCCTACTACTCTTGCAGATTTTTTAAATGGTCTATTATGCAATAGCTTTAGTTCATACATACTATACAATATTCTTCTTTGAACTGGTTTCAATCCATCTCTAAGATCTGGTATAGCTCGAGATGTAATAACACTTAAAGCGTATGTAAGATAACTCGTTTTTAAATTAGTTTCAAAACTTTCCAATATTTCCTTCATTTTAATCACACATCAAGATTGGTAACGTAATTAAAATTCTCTACGATAAAGTTTTTTCTCATCTCTGTACGTTTACCTAATAACCATTCTATAAGATTATTCGCCATTTCTGCATCTTCAATAGTTACTTTCTTAATAATTCTGGTCTTAGGGTTCATAGTAGTTTCCCATAATTGCTCAGGATTCATCTCTCCTAGGCCTTTATATCTTTGTACTTCACTATCTGGTGTTATTAACAATTCTTTCTCTTGCTCAGAATAAGCATAGTATGATTTGCCTTTATTAGTAATCTTATATAAAGGAGGGACAGCTATATATAATCTACCCTGTTCTATTATAGATTTCGCATATCTATAGAATATTGCCAATAGAAGAGTTCTTATATGACTACCATCTACATCTGCATCTGTCATTATTATTATTTTGCCATATCTTAATTTAGGTTCTTTATCTTTAGGATTTATACCTATAGCTGCAAAAAGATCTCTAATCTCTTTATTTTTAGATATTTTAGATAACTCGGCCTTTTCGACATTTAATATTTTACCTCTAATACTAAGTATAGCTTGTGTATTCCTATCACGGGCCATCTTTGCAGACCCACCTGCACTTTCACCTTCTACTATAAACAATTCTCTTTGTTCAAAGTCATCAGATAAAGCATCAGCTAATCTTTCAATGATATTCCTATTCATGGATAAATTCATCTTTATACTACTTTCCTCTATGGATTTTCTATATTTATAATTCTTATATATTCTGTTAATTAATTCATCTGGATTGTTTTTATTTAACCAGTTCTCAAATTGATATTCTAAAAATTTTTCTACAACTTTAGCTCTTGAATCTGCTAATCTTTCTTTAGTCTGACTACTAAAATTAGGAGAATTAAGATAGATAGCTATTAGACCTACCAATCCTGTTCTAATATCATCTAATTTTATATCGACGTTTTTCTTACTCTTAACTATAGGTCTTAGTTTTTTATAAAGACCGTTTAAGAAGCTATCAATATGATCACCTAAGTTAGTAGATATATTATTTACAAATCCAATAATATTATCATCTATTCCATCTTGATAACCAAACCCTAGTTTTATTACAATACCATCTAATTCACCTTCCATGTAAATCGGACCTATTTCAATATTATTAAAGTATTCTACAATACCTTTACTAGTATATACTTCTTCTATACCTTCGTATTTCAATACTATAGTAAGTCCAGGAGTAAGATATTTAAGCATATTCAATCTATCTCTAATCATGTTTATATCTATATTGACGTTCTGAAATATCTCTGGATCTGGTCTAAACCATACCTCTGTTCCATGCTTATCCGTATTGCCTATATCTATTACGCCGTTTTTTATCACACCTTTATAAGATTCAATCTGTCTTATCTTACCTTCTCTCATAGAGACTACCTTCATATAACTAGATAAAGCGTTAACGGCCTTTAAACCTACTCCGTGTAGACCACTGCTTATTTTATAGCTTTCATTATCGAATTTACCACCAGAATGTAAATGCGTAAGCAATAATTCTAATGTATCTTTGCCCTTCTCAGGATTATAACCAGTAGGTATTCCTCTGCCATCGTCTTTTATACCTATTAGACCATCTTTAATTTCAATTTCAACTTTACTAGCATAACCTGCTAAATATTCATCTATAGCATTATCTAATACTTCGTTAAACAATTGCAATATACCTCTTTCATCAGTAAACCCTATATACATTCCAGGTCTTTTTCTTATAGCTTCTACCGGATCAAGTATATCTATGCTACTGGCATCGTAATCCATAAATCTCACCTTATATATTAAATATGTTTTTATATATTATATTTAATTTGAAAATCATTCATAATATCTTTTTTACCAAACATTAATACTCTAATTCCGTATTTAGAAAAGCTAATCAATCTGTATTTTTCACCTTCTATATCTAGATCTTTATTCATACTCATTATCTTTGCCATAATTGCCTTGACCATTGTTTTATTCTCTCCAGTGTAAAGAAATTCTCCATCTGAAAATAGTATAATAACATCTCCATAGTTATCTTCAAACATATTTCTTAATTTAATCTTAAGTATCTCTGATTTAGGAACATCTAATCTTTTTATCATATTTTCAACTATAACATAATCGGGGTTTTCTTCTATAAATTTTCTTGCAAACCAAGTTCTCCAAGCTGCTGGTATCATAGTAAGAGATGATAGACTTACACCACCAAACATTCTAATTTCCGACTTTACTCTCTCTTTCCAAAACACATAGTTAATTTCTGCATCTTTATACAAATTTCTATACTCTGTTCTGTATTCATCTATTTTGCTATTGTAATTTTTAATCTTCTGAAATACTTCGTATAATTGAGTAATATTTTTTGCTTTTTTAAGTTCATCTGATATAGAATCTAATGGAATTGCGTTTACGAATTCTATATATTTAGATATATCTATACCTTCTATAAGACCTTTACCAAGTTCTTGTCTAAAATCCATTACAGATCGTTTTAAATCTTCTAGTTTATCCATGATTACATTTCTATTTATTATATCGCTATAAGCTGTATAGAATTCTTGACCAGCTATTATACCTTTTATATTATCCATGATAAATTCATATATGTTTTTCATCATGTAGACAATTCCAAATACTACAATATAAAATGTGAAATCAATTTTGATCATATCTATGAACAAAGACAGTGTTATTTGCTTAAACCTAATATTCTGAGATATTGATAATAGTTCTATGATTACTGCTATTGCCCCTGCTATCAATCCTTTTATTAGATTACCGTAAATCTCATTGTTATGATATCCAATAGCTCTTTTAAAAGGTTCGGGCGATCTCTGTGCAAAATAGTTTATAACATTTGATAAATATGATAAAAAACCTAATAATGCTATTACAATTACGTATAATCCTCCTATTACTAGACCAAGACTAACATAAGATCTATTAAATAATTGATATAGATAATTGTAATAATACATTATTTGATCATTGAAATTAGATAATAAATCTGAGATAATTGGAAAGTCCGAAACAGGCGATACACTTTCTATTCTAACTGTCATCTGTGGTACTGGTTTAGGGAATGGAATACGATTGGTTATTATAAAATCAGATCTCTGGGCAGCAAATGAAGAATAATTTATTTGATCTATTTTTATATCTACATCACGAGTATAAGGTACAAGTCTTATAATATATGTTTCAACATACCTATCCGAGATTACAGAGATATTTACATCTCTAGATTCTATACATCTTACTTGACTATTAAATGGATGAATATAAGTCAAAACATGATAGATATAAAACAATGTCAATGCCATAGTACGATTAGTCAAAGATAGACTTGTGTATTTATTGTTAAATAATTCGTTAAAATCCGATGGTATTGTATTTCTTGGCAATCTCTCTAAACATATTTGTTCAGTTAGATCTCTTTTAAGATTTTCTACTTCCTCATCCGGATTTATTACTATAGGTGGTCTAATGATTTTAATACTACTAGGATCTGGGTAAACGTATCTATAAATTTCTAATCTATAGTTTTGATCTTTGTAATATAAATCTACTCGTTTAAATACGTCCAAATATATAGATAATTCAGGAAAAGACATGTTATAAGCTAATTCTATTGTTGCAGTAGATGTAGACCAAGATATAAATATTAGACTATAAATTAGAATAAGCATATTTATATAAAGGTGCTAATCTTTTAATATTATAATATTCAAATATATTAGAGTAATCTGGTTGAGCTTCTAAAAGATCTACTATTTTGCTAGCAACATCTTTACTATCTTTAAAAACAGAGTTATCTTCAAACATATCTGCTAATGGTGAATTGTGATTTACCATAGCTTTCCCCCCTCTAGCTAGATTCTTTATTAGAAATAAATCTAAGAATTGATCTGTATAACCGTGAAAGTATATACCAGCATTGTAATCTTTTCCCAATTTCAATATTTCTACATTCTTGTATTTGTTTTTATATTTTTTTACATCATTCGTATATATTCTTATTAACAATTTAGGCGATATATTATAAAGAGTAACAGCTTGATTTAATAATATTTCTACATTTGACCCTATATTCATAAACCTATAATTGTATATATCGAATGCAATTACATGATTATCTGCATCTTTCTGATAATTCTTCATATCTATTCCTAGAGGTATTATATAGCGAGGTTCTATTGGAAAGTTTATCTTTTTAGGTAATATAAGTATTGCATCTTTTAACAATATTCGATCGAGATAATTAGCTATTAGATTGTTTATAAGCTTATTATTTGTAAATGGATTTCTTAAGAATGTGTAAAATAATGCTGTCTTGCTTCTATCTGCTAGGTATCTTGCCAATATACCAGAGTATCCAAAAGAGAATGCGTGTATTATATCAATATTTTCTTTATTGATTAATTTCAACAATCTATCTAGATCTGCTTTAGGTTGTTTTACAAGATAAAAATTTTCTCCATCTTGTTCTTTATTAGCTACTATATACGTCTTTATATCGTATGGTTCTAATTCTTTTGATAAAGATTGAAATACATCAATATGATAGGTTAGATAATGATCTAATATGTATAATACTTTCACATTTTAAAATATAAATAGAAAAAGATAAAAAAAGATAGGAAGCTCTTTAGGAGCTTCTTAAGCTTTGTAAGAATTGTTCTACTGCTTGTAATGTATCTTGAGCTTCCCATCCTGCTACTACTATCTTTCCTTGAGCAACTTCTCTTACTAAAACTCTATTGCCAGGTGACAATGGACTTTGAGTTCCACTTAATACATCTGCTGTTTTACTATTTACTACAGGACCACCTACTAATATCATAGTACCAGATGATGCCTCTGGACTTGTATCTAATACTACGATGTCTGGATAACCTGTAGGGTATGCAGGTGTAGCTACCATCATACTTGTTGATCTAGATGTTCCATCTACGATAACAGCTCTGACATTGTCCATGTTTGCTACTGCTGTACCACCACTTACAGTACCTACTAATCTTGTTTCAACTTTAATTCTATCTACTCTAACTTTGATGTCACTACCAGGTACATCTCTAGTTTCACCTTCTACCATGTTTTGTAATTGTACTGAATTTGGTTGTACAGTGCCCATG
>CALKCX010000001.1 GCA_938083015.1 uncultured Microcaldota archaeon | reverse complement strand
TTGATCTTGATCTGGATGTGCATAGTCATCCCATAGTTTTGTTAATACATTTAAACTATCTGAAGAACCTGGTGCATCTCTGTCTCCGACTTCTGTATCAAGAGTTTCTCCTATTAAAGGATTTATCTGTACTACTTGATTACTTCTTAGACCAGGCATTATTATTGTCAAGTCTACGCTCTTATTGACTACTTCACATCTTGCATCACCTGTGCCTCCGGTTACTGTACATGTTGCCTGACCTTCAATCTGTGCAGTAACCTGTCTTGTCTGGAATGCTCTACTTGCTAAATAACTTGCTATCTTTGCTGCTGCAACTCCATCTGATGGTTGTGCTTTAGATCCTACTACTACTTTTGCTACTACTTGTCCATTGTTAGATACCAACTCTGTATTGTCATAAAAAACTGCACCGAATGCAGAGCTGGCCACAAGAGCTGCTCCAAGAACAGCTCCCATTTTCTTTACGGTCATCTTTTTCATTTTTTATCACCGTTGATTAATAAGATAAAAGAAAGGTTTAAAAATTTAATCTCTTTTTAGATGTTTATCAAAAAACCAACATTTATAATTTCACTAAAAGATTAACATGATTACACGTTGAAATGAAAATTTAATAAAAACTTCCATATATTATTATGGGAAAATTCTTCTTAGACAAAGGCTTATCTAGATTTAAAAGAAGAACTGCAGTAATTCTACCTAAAGATATAGGTTTAATAATAGGCATTACTGCTTTATCTAAAGATCATGTTGTAGTAGAAATCGGAGGGGGCAGTGGTTACGCCAGTTATTATCTAGCTAGAATAGTAAAACATCTATATGTATATGAAAGAAGACAAGATATATATGAAGATCTTCTATACAATTTAAAAACATTTGACAATGTAGAAGTAATAAACAAAGATGGTAAAGAAGCTGATAAACATGCCTATCTATATTTAATCGATTCTCCAGATTTTATCGATGTAATAAAAAATGTATATAATTACGTTGAAAGATGGCTTGTAATCTATTTGCCTAATGCTAATCAAGCTAAAGACGGGTATATGGAATTGAAAAAATTAGGTTTTAAGACGTATATGATAAGATCAATATTAGAAGAATGGGAAGTCGATGAAAATATACTTAAACCAAAGCATAAGCAATTGTATCATACAGCATTTATAATTGCTGGTGAGAAGAATACATAGTCAATGTTCTCTTTAGACCTTCTTCTATATTCACAAACCCTTTCCACCCTATTTTATCTAAATCAAATGTTTTAAGTAATTTAGAATTATCTAATATGCTAATCTCTATCTCTCCTATTCTAGGCCCTTTAATAATAGGCGGTTTATCATAATTCAAAATATTACTTAAGATATTGAAAACATCTCTTATTTTTACTCCTTTTCCTGTACTTAGATTATAAATACCAGTATAATATCTAGCTATATATGTAAGCATTGCTACATCTTCTACATAAACAAAATCTCTAATAGGGTCACCGTATATTTCTATAGTTTGATTAGTTAACATACGAGAGATAAAAGTTGGAATTACACCAAACTTGGCCCCATAACCATATACATTGGAATATCTTAATATACAATATTCAAGACCATATAATCTATTATACATTTGTATTAATTGCTCAGAATGTAGTTTTGATAACCCATATATACTTATTGGCGATAAAGAATGGTCTTCATCTATAATTGTATTCGATGGTGCATATACTGCTGCTGAACTAGAAAACACGATTTTAGCGTCTAATCTTCTTGCCAATTCAAGTATGTTTAAAGTAGATATAACATTGTTTTGATAATTATGTTTAGGATTTGATATACTATTTATCACAGATATATCTGCTGCCAGATGGTATATAATATCGATGTTTTGTAAATCAGGTATTGTATTGCTAAGATCGATATTAATATTGTTGTTTTTTGATCTAAAAGATGGATTAGAGAGATTATCTATAATAACAACATCATCGTATTGTTTAGCAAAATCATATAGATAGCTACCTATAAAGCCTCTCCCTCCTGTAATTAGAATCATACGTTTTAAATCTATTTCAATATATAAAAAGTTTATGATTATCGAAAAGATTGATGATTATCGTTATAAAATTCCTAAGCAAGGTAATATGAAAACAGATGCATATGTATTCGCTTCAGAGAGATTATTAAAAAAGATGAAAGAAGATAAAACATTGCAACAACTTATGAATGTAGCTTCATTACCGTCAATAGTAAACTACCCGTCTGTAATGCCAGATGCACATGAAGGATATGGATTTCCAATAGGCGGAGTAGCTGCATTTGAAAACATAGTATCACCAGGAGGGGTAGGTTTTGATATAAACTGTGGTGTTAGATTGTTAAATACTAATTTAAATAGAAAAGATGTAATAAGTAAAATTCGAGAATTATCCGATAGATTATTTAAGAACATTCCAGCAGGAGAAGGAAATATACGAGTAAGTGAAGATGAATTAGATATAGTACTTAGTATTGGGGTTAAATGGGCATATGAAAAAGGATATGCTTATTCTCAAGATTTAGATAAAATAGAGGAAAAAGGAAGTATGGAAGGTATACCTGAATACGTATCTAAAACTGCTAAAGGTAGAGGAAAGAATCAATTAGGTAGTCTTGGTTCTGGTAATCATTTTCTAGAAGTACAATATGTTGAAGAGATATACGATCAAGAATTGGCAAAGATATTCAATATAGAAAAAGATACGGTAATGGTAATGATACACACAGGATCAAGAGGATTAGGTCATCAGATAGCTTCTGATTATATAGCAGAAATAATTAGAAAAGATAGATCAATACCAGAAAAAGATCTTGCCTATACTTATATTGATAATGAAATAGGTCAAAGATATATGGGCGCTATGAAAGCTGCAGTAAACTTCGCATTTACAAATAGACAAATACTTACACATTTAGTACGTGAAACATTTTACGATGTATTCAAAATAGATAATATAGACTTAATATACGATGTTGCCCATAACATAGCTAAAATAGAAAAACATAAAATAGATGGAGAATTAAAAGAAGTAATCGTGCATAGAAAAGGAACTACTAGATCTTTTCCCGCTAATCATCAGGATATACCACCTATTTATAGAAATATAGGTCAACCTGTATTAATACCAGGATCTATGGGCACAGCTTCTTATCTTTTAATTGGAAATAGTAAATCAATGGATTTAAGTTTTGGATCGACATGTCATGGAGCTGGAAGAACTATGAGTAGAACTAAAGCTAAGAGTAATTATAAGGCAGAGAATATAATAAAGGATTTATTGAAAAAAAGTATAATACTAAAAGCTAGATCTGAAGAAGGAATTGTAGAAGAAGTCCCAGATGCTTACAAGAATGTAGACGAGGTAGTAGATGTGGTCACGAAAAATGGATTATCTAAACCTATAGCTAGACTTATACCTATGATCGTGATAAAAGGTTAAGTTCTAAATAATCTGTTTTAACGTAATCTCTAAGGGCCTTAGGTATTCTTATACCTCGATCTTCCCAATGATTTTCAATTATAGCTATTAATGCCCTACCTACAGCTACTCCAGAACCATTTAGAGTATGTGGATATTCTAATTGATTGCCTCTTCTAAATCTCAATGGAATTCTTCTAGATTGAAAATCTGTACAATTACTTACAGAACTTATCTCTCTGTATTTATTTTGTCCAGGCATCCATACCTCTATATCGTATGTTTTTGCAGATGAAAAACCAGTATCGCCAGAACATAATAATATAACACGATAAGGTAATTCTAATCCTTTAAGTACCATTTCAGCATCTATTAACATCTTTTCATGTTCTTTATTACTATTCTCAGGTAATGTGATTTTAACAAGCTCAACTTTATAGAATTGATGTTGTCTAATCAATCCTTTTATGTCTTTACCATAGGCCCCTGCTTCTCTTCTATAACAAGGGGTAAAGGCCACGTAATTTTTAGGTAATTCATTCTCTTCCAATATCTCATCTTTATGTAAATTAGTCAAAGGTACTTCTGCAGTCGGTATAAGGTATAAGTTATCTCTTTCTAATCTATACAATTCTAATTCAAATTTCGGTAATTGTCCAGTACCAAATAGTATTTCGGGTTTGACCATATGTGGAACAGACATTTCAACATATCCATTCATTACAGCAAGATCTACCATGTAATTAATCAATGCCCTTTCTAATCTAGCTAAATTACCTCTTAATACTGTAAACCTATGACCAGCTAATTTTGCCCCATGTTCAAACATGAATTCAGCAATATTATAATGTTCTATTCCCTCTTTAGGGGCCCCCCATCTTCTTATTTCAACATTATCATTCTCATCTTTACCAAAAGGTACAGTAGGGTCAAGGATATTTGGTATATTATACCATAATTCTAATCTCTTCTCATTCAATATCTTCTCTTTCTCTTCAAGTTCTTCTATTGTCTTATTTAGTTTTCTTATATTTTCAATTTTCTCTGGATTTTTACTTTTAGCTATCTCTTTAGTCAATTTATTCTTCTCAGCTCTAGCATTATCTAATGTTTCTTTTACATTTTTCCATTGCCTATCTAAATCATAAAGTTGTTCAACTATTTCAACAGAATAACCTCTTCTTATTAGATTATTCTTAACAACATCTATGTTTTTACGAATAATATCTATGTCTATCATAATATAATATATGAAAAGATTTAAATTAACTTAAACAGACCTCTTCCGATTTCACTAATTCTTCCCCCTAATGCAGTAGTAGATATGTTTATGAAAGACAAAGCTATTATAAAAGCTATAAGAGGAGTTATTAAGGTGACTGCTGTTACAGCGTATATTAATTCTACTACTTTATGCGGAGCTACTAATAAACCTATTGTAAAATCTGTTAAAGTCTTTAACATTGTAACTACTCCTACAAAACTTTTTGCATTTTCACCTATTTCAAACATACTGTAAAATCCAGTTGCAATTTCAGTATTATTTCTAATCTCTCTAGGCATATTACATAACATTTCATTATAATTTATTACTAACCCCAGATTATACCCAAATGGAAATACTACAAATAATCCAATTCCTAAACTAATTAAATAAGCTCCCATTGATTTAGTAGGTTCAAAAGCTCTTAATATTATGCCGAGCATTATCAAAACTGGATAATAAGCAGAGAAGAAGTACATGATCTTAAGCATTACCATTCCTGTCCATATTAAAAAATGGAATAACTTCAATAGATCTTTCATCCATATTATTGAATATACGGCCGTACTAGTAGGTAATTTAGTATTCTCTGCTCCTACTTCTGATAGAGAGCTGCCCATAGATTCAAGAATTGCCCTTGCCATTAAATAAGAACCGTACATGTTTAGATAACAATCAGATATTAATGTTCTTAATACCTCTCTAGCTAATGCCATAGGACTCTTGTGTTGAACATTAGAAACATCTAGATTTATAGTTTTAAACATACTTACAGATACGTCAAAAAGAAAGCTATTAACTTTATCTAAGATTAAGAATAAGAATAAAGCTAAAAGTATTGTTAAAAACGCTTCCCATATAAACATCTCAGAATACCTCTTCAATCCTGGTAGATTAAATATCTTCGATATTTGATATAGTAATACTGCTAGTATTACACTAATCATAGCAATTGATATAGCTACAATTTGATATTGCTCCATGTTACACCAACCTAGTTAAGTTTGCAAGATCAAACTCTTCACCAAATATAGCTGATAAGTATTTAATAGTAGATGTAAGGAATAAGAATGTTATGGTAGGCAATAATATATTGAATATTATTACCGATACGATGAGAATTGCTATTAGTATTAACAGAGGAATTTGAAATGCAAATAATCTAATAGATGTAGTAGTCACAGATGATATTGATGCAAATATAGATATACTGGTAGTAGATACACCTCCACCTATACCTATAACAGAACCTAACAATCTTCTAAATCCTTGTCTAATGGTCTGCCAAATTCTAAATCTTGATATAGCGTGTTTAATATTACCAAAAAATCTCAATGCCATGGTTAGATTTACTATTAAGGCCAATATGAATACGCTGGCAAATACAGATAATACCATTTCTATCCAAGGGTTGAATTTTAACGTAACTTTATTATTATCCATATGAAAATATGCTGGACCAAACATCTTTATAATCTCGTAGTTTATTGAAAATATTATTGGAATAAATAAATTGGAAGCTACAATTAAACCTAATAATCCACCGCCTAAAGATCTAGTAAAAGGTATAAATCTTAATATGATAGCTATTGGTAATAGATATCTAACAAATCCATAAGTAAATATATCGTAGAGATATGTAAATGTATTTACCCATACAAATGACAATGCTAAAAACGTTGTGGCCTGTCTAGTCAATGCTAAAGCAGATTCATAATATTGACTAGCTAAAGGTGCAGTTTGAGGAGCACCTCCACCTAGATTTTGAACAACACTTACACTATGGGCGGCCACAGTACCAGCGTAATACGTTAAAGGTATGATTGATACGAAAGATGAGAATATTGCCGAATGTATATATAATAAAGATCTTTGATGTATACTTATATTATCAATATATATCATGCATGGCAAATACAATAAAGCTATTAATAAAGGTAATAATATTAATATATCTGCTATCTCTTTTCTAGCTAATGCCTGATATTTGTTATTACCTATTATCCTAGCTACGAATTCTATTAATAGATAACTTAATATTAAGAAGATACCTAATCCGATAACAGAGGTTATGTAATTGAAGTTTAAACTAGAACAATATCTGTCTCCGAACATATCTCCTTGACCTGTAGTAGTTCTATAAAGATAATCGATCATCTTAGCTATTGCATCTATTATAGATTGATGAACTGTCTTCAATATTCCCATATTGGATTTAATGTTTTGATATATACTTGTCATATCTTTAGATTCATAATCACATCTCTCTTGTATAGGGTCTGTACAAGTTACTGATATCTGATTTATCATAAAGTTTATCATAGAATTTACATTATCTTCAATGTTTGTACCATTAATATTGTCAATACCTATCATATTATATCAACCTAGATAAAGCAGCTATGTTTATTTCAGTACCTAAAGCTTTACTAATTTGACCTGTAAGAGATACTGTAAGATATAAAGCAAGAGGTCCTAATATCAATGCTGCTATCAATGCCAATTGTAAATACCCGAATACTAAAAAGTATAAAGCTGGTACAAATTGCAATATTGATATAATGCCCCCGATGTTTAAACCTAAAAATTGTAAAGTCTGGGCATTCTGATTTATCGCATTTATTATATTACCTATATTTGCCACATCTGCTATTTTATTAAAAGATGTAACAACTAAGGCCTTAACAGCTAAAGGAGTAAGTACAAATACTAATCCTATTGCTATTCCAGAAATCATCCTATAAGCTGATTCTGCAAAATAAACATTCCATATTATCGAGATATGTTGATATATGTTATAATATATGTATATAATCAAAGGATATATTACGATAAAGGCGATAGATAGGCCTAATAACATATTTCCTCCTGGTCTGGTAAAGTAAAATGCTCTAAGTAATGCAGCTATAGGTAAGATTACTTCTAATATTACTTTTGGTCCTATACATAGTAAGAATAATTTAAATACGTATTCTAATATACTTGTTGAGAATATTGTTTTAATCACATCTAGAGATTTAAATACTATTGAAAACAGTTGAGAGAAAGATATAGAGAATATACCACGAGCATCAGCTGGTCCAAGAGGTAATACAATATTGGCCAATGCAAATAACATTGTTTCAATAGTTTTTAACAACATGGTAAAGAATGAGAAATTCACCATCACATCTACAACATATGTTTTAGCATAGATAAATATACTATTGACAGCATAATAATTTAATACGACAGCTATTATTATAATAGATAATAGCGTAATTATTCCATTAGCGAGCTCATCTAATATAGAGAATTTACTAGAGGTATTAAACATAGTATATATATAATGAAGTAATAATACTAAGAGAAAAGATATAATGATTATTGTTGCTACTGTTGATAATAAATTACCAATATTAATAGGAGAAGGGTTTTTACAGACAGTAAAAGGACCTATCATGTTTACTATTACATTATCTATCCACCCTATTGTAGCATTTCTAGCAGTAATAAAGATTTTTTTAATCATATTATTGATAACAGTTTCATCAGGTTTACCGAATACTTCTTGTTCTATACAAGTCTCATCAATAAACCCATTGTTATCACATGAATTGGCCCATAATATACTAAATAATACGAGTAATACCAGCAATTTCAACGTCACCACCCAGAATAGGAGATAAAGTTTTTACAAATGCCACAGTACTTATTAATGCAATATATATTAAAACACCAAATATCAAAAAGAATTCCGTATATATATTAAGAAGAAGAACAGGTATATTCACGATATTATTCTTAATAGAAGGGACCATATCAATAAGTAAACCATAACCTAAAGTAGCTACTGGAAACATAGATATTAATTGGTAACTAACCATAAAAGATACCATAACAGCTGCTTTTAACAATATAGATGCTACTGAAGATAATTGTGATAAAGTAGCTGCAATACCTCCTATTCTTTCTTCTGCCTCATTAACAGGTATGTTTTGCGTATCCTTATATTTATCTATAAATCCTGTTATAGAATTAATGGCCTTATCAAGACCAGATGGTAGACCAAATATAGAAAATAGATGTTCAGTAACTCTAAAAGTATTGATTTTATTAAACCCATATGTACCATCGTATGCGTATCTATAATGTACATCTAATAATACATAGGCCATAGGAAATACGTAATATAAACCTATTATCAATGCAATAATTAGACCACCAGCTGTTTTAGTAGGTGCAAATACTCTTAATATAACGCCGAATGTTAAAAAGCCAATAAAGAATTGTGGAGAAGTGATATACCATAATATTATAAATTGGGCCAATACGAATTGCAGCATAGTCTGGGTTTGTCTAATTATAGGCTCTAGATAACCATCTACGATATACACAAGGGGATTAAACTGTATTTTTATATACTTGTCACCCTGTATACCTTTTACACCCCCCATATACTTAAAGAAATTATTTACCATAACCATTGAATTTAACTGAATATAATAATCGGTAAGCTCTCTAAGTATAGATTCAAGAAAGTAACCAGAAATAACTATGTGACATCTATAATTAGGTATGTTGTTTGCCTTACAAACTTCGTTTTCAGCATCAGGATTTAAAGTTAATACTGATAAGTATACAATATTATCTATTAAGAAAAGTATGATTATTAAAAGTATTAAAAAGATCATTATGTTTAGAAGCTCCATGTTTACATACATTACTATATCGGGCTTGTTTAGTATTCTAGCTAATAACTGTGCAATGACGTATATTATTATCGAGATGATTATAATCGGAATAACCAATTGTATAATAGGATGCATATTAAGTCAACCTCTCTAAAGAGTCTCTTATACTTTTAGCAGCTGTCAATGTTATTGCTAGTGCAAATCCAGGTAGACCAAATGCAAATACTAAAAATCCTGCTGCGTATATATATAGGCCAAATACGAATAAAAAAGATATAGGAAGTCCAAGTACATAACCTGCTTTTACAAGAGATGTTGACATGTACAATTCAAACATCCTATACAATTTATCTGGATTTGAAGTTTTACCTTCAAGTTCACTATTAATATCTTTAAAATATTGATTATCGGCATAATCCATTATAACATTGGCCGTATTCATTATACTGGTATTATTCTGTATTTTTACAAACATCTTATCTGGTGCTAGCATAGTAGGATCGCTATCGGATAACATTAAATAATAAGCTGTGAATCTCTCGATAAACCCCCCTCTATAGCTTGCTAAATCTATCATAGTCTGGAAAAATACAGCGTATATAAGAGGCATGATTATATATAAAGATACGGATAAACCTATTAATTCATTACCAAACTGTCTAAATATAGGTAATATTCTAAGAACAATACCTATTGGTAATAACAATGTTAAAGATAACGTCTTTATAACATCCATTAATATAGATTGTGCTACTAATCCACCAGTAGCTATAAACATTAAATCTCTAATTTGAAATGTAACTGATGATAAAATATCTACTCCTGGGTATGCTACTAATTTTGCCGATCCAAAATTACCATGAGGATAACCTATATTTGTAAATTCTCCAAACATCTTCATTAAAGTAGCTGTCAATGTAAGATGAGCTGCAAATTCATGAAGATTTCTAAGCATTAAAGTCAATTGTATTGATATATAATCGAATAAATCAAAACCTTGAGTATATGTATTGTAAAAAAGATTTACTATATTGGCAATGGCCTGTATTCCTATAAATAGAAATACACTAAGTAACAATTGTTGCATCTCTATCTTATAATTATTTTTCAATTCTTCATTATTGCTCAATCTAGATAGAAGATACAATAGTATTATGTAAGCTATAACAATACCGATTAATGTTAATATTAGAGTATTGAAGATTGGTAACATTATAACACCTTCTCTAAACCTAGTATTCTTTGTTCTGCTCCTATTATAGAAGCAACAGCTCTATAACCTGTTATTATTAAGAATATATCTAAAAATATCGTTATTGATCCATATAGAATGTTTTTATATACGATTATCAATACTTCTAATATTGTCTTGAAAATCAAAAATGGAATAAACGGAATATTCAAAGCACCGTATATTAACTGGGATACTCCAGGAATAGGCATTATCTGCGTAATATATATCGTGGATATTGCTATGTTTATAGCAATATTAGCTATGTTTCTTAATAAAAGCAATACTGGATTTGTTACTGCAACAACATAAGATGATTGCAATACTTCTTTAATAGCTGCACTAGTTCTTGCTAAGGCAGCAAATTTCAAAATATTGCCCCCTAAAGATGCTACAGGTGCTAAAGAGTTTTCAGATCTAAAACTACCTATGTTTACAGTTTCATATTCTCTACATATTTCATCATCAACATTGTTTTCACATATAGATTGAGCATCAACAAAAGAATACAAGTATATTGTGCCAATTGTTTCCTTTTGACTATCAGCTATTGAATTATTATCAGAAACAATTTGATTTATATTTTGCATACTATATTGCTTTTCTCTCTCTATAAAAGCATATTTATACCCTATTAGCTGAGAAGGATTTTGAGGAGAAGAAGATCTATCGAGAAATTCTACTATAGTAGGAGATATATAAGATGATATATATCTATAATCAAGATCTGGCATATTTCTCAAAACAGTATCCGCGTATATTATAAATACGGGGAATAGATAGTAAAGAGTAACAGCTAAGCCCAGTATTGTCATACCTACTTTTCTAGTAATAGGTAAGAATACCAATAACAGACCTAATGGAACAAATATAGACATAATCATAGGAAGATAAGTTATAATTGTAAGTTTAACGTATTTATATACTAATATTAGAAACATACCATAAGAAGCAGTATATAGCATTTGCATAGGCGATAAGAATACAGAAAATATATTTAAATCGGTCTCACTTTTATACGGATCTAAAGCAGCTTTATCAGATAGCAATGTGGCAGTTGCATTTGCTAGACGTTTAAATATCGATGAACCTGGTAACAAAGACATCTCAGGATTTAAAGCAGTATGTATATGAACATGAAAAGATCCAAATAAGTTTAATATAAAATCGGCCAAGTATACGTACATTAAGCTCTCTCTAAACTTATCTATGTCTTTGTATATTACAGCTTCTGCTAATCTTAAATTAGTACCAGGTGGTACTGTAGATAAACCTAACCAATTGGCAAGCATGACATTATATATACTGTCTAATACGAATAATACGATAATATAAAATATTACAATTGCCACATCTTTTATAGTTTCACTTACCTTTGCCTGATCTTTCTTAAATATTAGATTGTAAAAATATATTATTAAGGCTACTGACAGGCCTATACCAAGTCCCAATGCCAGTATGTCTGTATTATTCAGTATAATCTGTACTAATCCCATTCTATTAATATATCGATTAACTTTTTTAAATAGATCATTTTCTTTTTATAATTATCTCTCCCCCTCCTTCATCTCCTTTTAATTGTTTCAATATTTTTAACAATTGTGCTTCATCTATCGTTTTTCCATATCTAGAATATATGTTAATAACTGTATTAACTGCTTGTTGAAATAATTCTGGATTGGCGATTTTAACATTCATTAATCTAGAATACGCTTCTGGTGTAAGTATTAATCTAAGAGTTCTCTTTAATTTATCGTCTTTTTCAAATTCATCTGGTTCCTCTGTCATATCTCTTTAGCAACCTGGTCTAAAAGAGATCTTCCTTTAGAACTTAATATTCTACCTTTTTTACTCTTCTCCACATATCCTAGTTTTTCCAATCCTTGTAATATACTTCTTATAATCTTTCCCCCTGCCTTTGCCCTATGTTCTGGTTTTACTCCTCTCTTTTTACGTCTTCCATATAATCTTCTAAGTCTACTTACTCCAATAGCACCATCAAGATATAGTTTTCGCATTATAGATGCTGCTCTAATCCACCAGAAATCTTCTTGCTCAGGAGGTCTTTCTGCGTAAACTCCGGCCTTTACATAATCTACCCAATCTGGTTTAGGTAATTCTTTTTTCAATCTATCAGCAAGTTTAGCTATTAATACTTTAGGATCAGATTCATTAACATGCATGTTTTATTCTATTATAGATTATGTTTAAAAGGTTTATCTTGTTCTAGAGGTTCTTATAAAATCAATTAATTCTCGTTTAGATTCGCTAAGTTTTCTAGCAGGTGCTAACATCTCTATTAGTTTATCACTTACAAAATTCTTCAAATCAATTGGATGAATCTCACCTTTGATATATGCGTTTTCAAATTCTGGTAATGTAATTGTAATATCGCCCCCATACTTAGAATCTCTTTGAATAGTAAATTCTTGATCATCTTTTCTAATTATCACCCATTTCAATATATCATAGGCAACGTTATTTTCAAGCTGTCTAGCAGGGGCGTATGAAGATCTTATCTTTTCTCTTATCTCTTGTTCGCTATCATGTATAAATATAGCTCCTTTTTCTTTACTTTTACTCATCTTAGCATCAATAATATCCATACGACCATCGTAATCTAAAGCTGGTAATAGATGAGTATGTAAACACATAGGTTTCTTCATACCTATTTTATCAGCTACATCTATGGCAAGCATATGTACCTTTCTCTGATCCATTCCTGCATGAGCTATATCTACTTCCAACTTAAATATATCTGCTGTCTGCATTAGAGGGTATATAAAATAAGACACAGGATTACTATCAGAATCTTCTCTGCCCATAATAGTTAAAGTTCTCCTAACTCTATTTACAGTACTGTTATTTCCTATCTTTATCACCATTGCCCAGTAATCATTGTCATATATATCAGAGGCCATTATATAATTAGAATCTATACCTAATGTTTGAATAAACGGCATAAAATATTGATTGGCCACTTTTCTTATTGTCTCTAAATTTCCTCCAAATTTTTTATTTATCCAACTGTGATAATCAGCTATAAATATGTTAACATCTACTCCTGCTTCTTTAAGATCTTTAACTTTAAGTAATGTAGATAAAGTACCTAAATGTATTAATCCAGATATCTCAAAACCTATATAATGTTTAATCTTCTCTCCTGTCTCTAGTTTTTCTTTTATTAATTCTATGTTTATTAACTCTTCAGTAGGTCTTCGCTTTATCAACTCTAATTTCGAATCTACATCCATGTTATAATGCAGATTCGATTTTACTTATAAATACGTCAATGGGCAATGCCCCTTCAAATCTTACAGTTTTCTTATCTGTCTTTATAATAACAGTTGGGACTGCTCTAATTTTATTTTCATTACTCTCTACTTGAAATTCTACAGATTCAACTGCATATGCCTTTATATTGGGGTTAAGCATTGCTATAGAATAAGCTGATGCTACTGCTGCTGGACAATAAGGACATGAAGGAGTAACATATACATTAATATCGACATTCTTATCAATCTTCTTTATTCTTTCTACATCTTCATCTCTAAGATGTACATGTCCTAATGACAATTCTAATATAGTTTCTAAAAATACTCCAAATTCTTGATCTGCTGGAATACCTCTGTAGACGATTTTGCCTTTTACGTTATCATTTAAAAATACAATTGCAGGTACGTGTTCAAATCTTATACCATAATTTTTCTCAAATTCTTCTCTCCATCCATCTATTAATTCTATCTGTAACATCTCCAGATCAAGTTCAGACAATTCTTTGAAAAGCATTTTTATATCATTACAATACGTACAATTTGGAGAGCGATTATCTGTAATTACCAATAATTTTACAGGACTTTCCATACCAGCTAGGTATTTTTTTATTGCATCTCTTGTATTTTGATCTAACAATTGTGTCATAACACCACCATGTTTTTTTAAATAAGGAATATTTAAATATATATATGATCTACGAACTTAAGAGTAGCATAGATGTGTATTTACAATCTTTAGATTTAGTATTAATCGTAGGATTTATCCTTCTAGTAACATCTGCCTTATTATTACATCTATTGCCAGAATATATTTACCTGTCAACATTCGGCATATTTATAAGGATTTCTAAACTAACCGAAATAGACTTATTTCAAATGTTTTTAATAATTTTATTTTATTTAATTACAATGTTTATCTATAGCTTAGTATTTGTAGTATTGACATTGGCAACAAAAGAATATAGAACTGAACAGATACCAAAAGAAGCTTTTATAAAAAACATAAAACATAGTTTACCAGAAGTATACATGTTTTTCATATTCTGGTTCCTTTTACAATTATCTATATCAATATACGGTTATGTTTACTCTTTTGATAGCTGGGTTTTATCAATTATAATATTCTTAATAAGCTATATTTTAATTTTAATACCTTATGCAATTGTCATAGAAGAAGTGAATTTTGAAAAGGCCATAAAAAAAATATATCTGTTTAGAAAAGAATTATTAATATACCCGCTAATCTATGGAATAATTGCTACTTTAGCTAATTTAATTACGATATTCTTGATAAACATCGTGTTACCTCTTGAAGTTATAAGATGGTTAATGCTATTGATAAACGTATTCTTATTCTTACCATTCTTAATAATATTGGGGGCAAATCTATATTTTAATAAATTTACGTTATCTATTAGAAGAATATGATTACAAGAGTTAACTTATCTAATTGGATGTCTCATAAAAATACAGAAGTATCTTTTAACAAAGGCAAAATATTGATATTTGGTAAAAACGGATCTGGTAAAACTAGTATAATAGAAGGTATACTTTATGGATTATTTGGTTCAATAACAGATAGTTATAGATCAATAGCTAAGACTAATAAAAAGGACTTCATTAGAGATGGAGCTAAATCGGCGAATATAGAAGTTGAATTCATTGTTCAAAATAGAAAGGTGAATATTAAAAGAAATATATACGCTGGTAATAAAGGAGAAGAGAGTAGCTTATATATAGATGATAAACTTAAGACAAGGAATAATGATGAAATATCTAAAGAAGTAGAGAAAATGCTAGGTATACAAAGAGATATATTCTTAAAAGTCCTATACGGTGCCCAAGATGGTATATATAAAATATTGAATTTAAGACCTAAGGAACTAAAGACTTATTTAGATACGATATTTGGTATAGAACAACATCAAACTAGAATAGATAGGATAACAATTATGATGAAAGCAATAGATAAAGAAATTAAAGAGAATATGGCAGTTTTGATAGAAATTAAAAAAAGATATCAACAGAGATTAATGAATATAGAAGAGGAATTGAAAGTATTGAAAGAGAAATTGGATAAATACGAAAAAATTTTGAAAGATAGAGAACAAAGAGAAATTGCTTTAAAACAAAAACTTCCAGAGATATCAAAGAAGTATAATGAACATAAAAAATATAAGACCGAGTACGATATCAACAAGGGAACTATAGCTCAATTAAGAGATGAGATAAAAAGATTAGAAGATGAGTTGAAAACTTATAACATAGATTTAGATAAAGAACAGATTAGAATTAAATTAGAAGAAATTGGACAAAAATTAAAAGAGATAGAGGAAAAAAAGAGAATAAATGATAACCTAAAAGATCAGAAAAGAGATATAGAGCTTAAAATACAAGAGATGATCGGCCAAATAAAGATAATGGAAGAGAAGAATAAAGATATTAATTATAGAATAGAAAATTATAAGCAAGAGATAAATAAACAAAGACAGAAGATTGATTTATTAAACAAAACAATATTAGGAATACCTCTTATCATATTGGCAATATTGTTATTTAACATAGGTATTCTGTCAATACTCTTTGTTATCATCTTAGCTTATATTATAAATTATGTTAAAACTAATATGGAGAAAACATTAAATAACATGGAAAAAGAATTAAAAGAATTAAATCAACTCTTAGAAGATAATAAAAAGAATATAAATTCATTGAATACTTCTATAGAAGATCATAGACAAAAAGTAGAAGAGATTAACAATATAATTAATCAGAAATTAGATGACGAAGAATTGCTAAAAAACGAGCAACAACAGCTAATTGAAATAGAGAGAAAATTAGATAGAAAAAAGGAAATTGAAGCTAAAGTTGATAAATATAAAGAAGAATTGAAAAATAAAGAAGCTTATTTAACCGCATTGCTTCAAGAGTTAGAAAGACTAAAAAATATAGATCAAGAATTTTTAAATGTTAATTCTGAACTATCCTCATTGAGAAGTAGTATAGAAAACATAATAGTAACTATAGAACAGATAAAATCGTCAATTAATGCTCGTATAAGAGATAAAAAAGAGCTATTACCTTATTTAGAAGAATTAGAACAAGGAGAAAAAAATCTAGAATTGAAAAGAGCTTTGTGGAAAGATCTTGATGAAATAAATAGTAAAATGAAAGATCTTATGGTAAAAAGTAGGGCAAGGTTGATAGATGTATTGAACATGAATTTAGAAAAGTATTGGAATAGTCTTTATTATGGTAAAATATACGGGGATCCAAAGATAGTTGTAAATGAAGAAGGTTATGAATTAACTATTAAGACAGGTGATAAATTAGTTAGCGTAGATAGAATGAGCGGGGGAGAGAAAACAGTATATGCTTTAGCGATGAGATTAGGTATATTAGATATAATATCAAAGAAATTAAGAGTAATAATATTAGACGAACCTACTCATAATCTAGACGATCTCTCAATAGATAATTTAATAGATAATATAAATAAACTTGCTATGGAATCAATAGATCAATTTATAATAATTACCCATGACGATAGATTAAAATTAGGGGTAAATTGGAATCAACAGATATGGTTAGATAGAGAGAGAAGTAGAGATTTATCTATTAATTATACGGTGATAAGATGATATACAATATAGCGGCAAAAGTATTATACGCGAATGGTTATTTACAATTAGCCGAATATTCATTTAAAAAATCTAAACATTTAACTGAAGAAGATAAACTATCCATGGCCATATTGTATATTAAGCTATTTCAAAGATATCTCGATAACAGGTATATAAACAATGCTATACAATTGTTAGTAGAATTAAGAATTACATTTCAAGAAGCAGCAGTCTTATTAGAGAGAATTAATCAAAGCGAAGAATTAAAAGAATACGTGGAAGTATTATTAAGTAATCTTCAACCATATGCTTATGGTGAATACGACCCATTGGTATATTTAATTTACGATTACTTTAGATCAAAAGGTAAGATAATTGAAAAAGAGATTATAAAAAATGTTATAAATACGATAATAGACGATAATATTGAGGATAACATAATGAAAGTACAGGCCTTGATATTTGCAATAGAAAACGAAATACCATATACCCCGGAATTGGCAAATACAATAATAGACATGTCTTATTTTCCATTAGGTTATAATCCTCTGTTATTACCTAAATCCATTAGATCAAAATTCCTTGAAATATTCTTTTTAGATAGAAAAATTATAGAATTGAGAAAATTGATAAATAAAACACATCTACCTTCTATACAGCGTAAAATAGATGAAAATAAAAATAAGTTAATAGATTATATTAAAGATACCTATTTAACATTGTTAGCTTTTTATACTAATGAGCAGGCAATGATGTTGATAAAATTAGTAATATACTCGTGTATGTCATTACATAAAGATGAAAAAAACAAATTATACGAAGAGCTGAATTTTTAAATATAATATTGTAATCAAAACATGGAAGATTATTATAATGATTTTAGAAAACAGGTGTTGAAAAACAGGTTGGAATATGGAAAAGCTGATTTAAAGTCTGTAATAGGATGGATACTATATGAACATCCTGAATTAAAAGTTAAAGTAAAAGAGATAATACCTATTGTAAGCAAAATAGTAGAAAATGTAAACAGTATGGATATTGGTGAAGTTGAAAAAGAATTTTATCAATACGATTATCAAAGATATTTAAGAGAAGAAAAGAGATTTAAATTACCAGATGATCCCCAATATATTGTATTAAGATTTGCGCCCGAACCTTCAGGTTATATGCATATAGGTCATGCAAAATCGCTAATGTTAAACATACTATATTTAGAACGATATCGAGGAGAATTGATAATAAGATTTGACGATACCAATCCAGAGAAATGTTCTAAAGAGTATGAACAGGCCATGTTAGAAGATATCGAATGGTTAGGAGCAAAGTATTCAAAAATCACCCATTCATCTTCCTATATGGATATATTATATGAATACGCAGAGAAGCTTATAAGCTTAGATAAGATGTATTTAACTAATAGCTCTCAAGAACAGATATCTGAGATGAGAAAAACAGGAATACCTACTAAAGATAGAAACAATTCTATAGAAGAAAATTTAGACATGTTTAGATCTGCTATAAATGGTGAATACAAAGAAGGAGAAGTAGTTGCTTTATACAAAGGCGATCTCTCTTCTCATAATACTACTATGCGAGATCCTGTAATGTTTAGAGTAGTAGAACATCCTCATTATATACATGGTAATAAATATAAATTCTGGCCAACATACGATTTTGCCACACCTATATTAGACAGTATAGAACTTGTTACACATGCTTTAAGATCTAAAGAATATGAGCTTAGAACAGAGCTATACCATTCTATTCTAAGAGATCTAGGATTAAGAGATATAGTATTGATACATTTCTCTAGATTAGAGATTAAAGGTACATCTACATCAAAAAGGAAGATTAGAGAGCTAGTAGAAAAAAATATCGTAGATGGGTGGGATGATCCAAGACTAGCTACTATTAAAGCTTTAAGAAGAAGAGGTATACTAAAAGATGCTATTAAAGAGTTTGTAAGCAGATTTGGACCAGGTAAGCAAGAAACAATAGTAGAATGGAAAATGCTTTTAGATATAAATAGAGAGATAATGGAAAAGAAACTAAGAAGAATAGATAAGATAACATTTTTCAAAGATCCAATTCCTATTAATTTAAAACTTCTAAAACAGAAAGATGGGAAAAACATCTATTGGGAAGGAACTATATATGTGGATAAGCGTGAACTTGCAGATGTGTTAAATCTTAAAGGTATAGGAGTTGTAAAAAAAGTGGGCGATGTATACTATTATGGACAAGCAAATGATTTACCAGTTGTAGATTGGGCAAAAAAACCTGTAAAGATAAAGGTAATAATACCTAAAGAACTGTTATTAGCTGATGAAGAGGTCAATCCCGAATCTCTTGATATTATAGAAGGATATATTGATGAAGAACACCTATCTAAAGAAAGATTATTCTTAATAGGAATAGGTTATGTAATTAAAGACAAAGATAAATACATATTTACGTGTTAATAATAAAAATCTTTTTATAGATTATAAAAGCTATGATAAAGACTTCGGATGGGGAAATCGTAGCTAAGGCCGAGATGTGTAATTACTGTGGTAAGATAGTATCTCTAAATGATATTAAAGCTATTAAAAATGTGAAAAACATAGCTGTTAAGAAAATAAAAATATGTAAAAAATGTTGGAGTGATTCTGAGAATAGAAAAATGTTTAAGAATAGTAAAGTAAGACATCTATCTATAAAACTATTTTAATACTCTTTAAAACCTATTGTTACATCATCAGGTGATTCGATAAATCTATAACCTGCTTTAATCAAAGCTTTAGTTAAATCTCTCGGATTATCTCTTATTTCTCTTATTGTTTTAGACATCTGTATTACAACATAGTTAAATTCATTTTCAGTAACAATCCTATCTATAGCTTTAAACATCGTATTCTCTAAGTTTTCTAAGTATTCGTATTTATAATCAATATGAGGTTCTGCGGATAATGCATTTGGTTCTTCATCAAACAATATCTGTATTCCATCAAAACTTACTTCGTACATTAGACATATTCCGTGTAAATCTCTTTCTGAATATACTCCAAAACTATACCCTTCTATTAATATATCTTTTATCTCTGATACTTCATCGTCTCCTAATTCTAGATCTTTGACTTCTTCTAAAAACTGAACTACTTCATCAATATGCTTTCTGTTTAATACCTTTACCTGCATCTGTGTGTCGTCGTATCGCATATCTGTCCTTTAGGGCAATCCTCTTGCCTGTCACATCTACCAGGCAAAGGTTTACACATCTTATCATTAAATGAATCGCAGTATTGCCAATCTTTACAATGCTGATTAGTTAAACATCTATTTGGTGCAAGTTCACATGTTTTCTTAAATTTATTACATATCTCCCATTCAGCACAGTCCGAATCAGTATTGCATCTTCCAAATAAAGGTTTACATGTATTATCATTTCCACAGTATTGCCATTTTTCATCACAATCGCCGTGTACATTACAATAACCAGGTTTAGGAGTACACTTATTATTTCTCTTATCACAATATTCGTAACTTTTACAATCTTGATCAACATTACATCTACCAGGTAATGGTTCACATCTATTGAAATTATTACATTTTTCCCAAGATCTACAATTCTTATCTTCTAAACAATAACCAGGTTTTGGTACACATCTATTTATTTTAGTATCACATTGTTGCCAACTATCACAGTCATTATTTTTATCACAGAATCCTGGAATAGATTGACATCTTTTCGTAGTTAGATTACAAAATTGGTAAATCTTACATTGATTGTTATTTACACAAAATCCTTCTCTAACAACACATCTATTCTCTCGTCTATCACATAGTTCATAGAATTGACAATCTTTATCACCTTCACATGATCCAGGCCTAAGAGTACATGTACCGTTTACACATTGCTGATAAGTTTTACAATCTGCATCTATACTACAAACCTTCGATTGACCAGTATCTATACATCCAGAAAATAAAATAAGCAATACTACAAGACCTAGAATCCATCTCATCTCTTTCTGACCTCTATAGGGATAATTCCGTTTTTAAATTCCATATAGCTTAATTCTATAGTATCTTTTACATTCGCATCTATATTAGGTTCTGCACCACATGATAATTGCAATGCCCTCGCTCCTATTATTCTTGCTTTCACAAACTTATTCATACTTTTATATTATTAAAAAAAGTTTAAAAACATTAATATACTTTGCCCAATATAGTAACTACGGATGTTGCACCACTGCCCCCGACATTGTTAGCTAACCCATAGGTTGCATTCTTTACCTGTCTAGATCCTGCTTTACCTCTAAGCTGTAATACTATTTCATATATTTGTTTTATACCTGTAGCTCCGACAGGATGACCAGCTCCTTTTAGTCCTCCACTTGGGTTTATCACGATTTTACCACCATATGTTGACCATCCTTCTCTAGCGGCCTTATACCCTTCTCCTCTTTCAAAGAATCCTAAGGCCTCTATTGCCATAACTTCACCTATAGTAAAAGCATCGTGTACTTCTGCCAAATCTATATGTGTAGGTGTAATATTTGCCTGTTTATAAGCTTTAGTTGCTGCAATCTCTGTAGCTTTGACATAACTTAAATCTTCTCTATCATGTAAAGCTATTGTATCTGTTGCTTGACTAGAGGCCAATACCTCTATAGGTTCTGATGTATATGAATAAGCTTGATCTAAAGATGTAAGTATAACTGCTGCCGCTCCATCTGATATAGGAGAAGAATCTAATACTTTTATAGGTTCTGCTACATATTTCGATTCCATAACTTGTTCTAAAGTAATTTCATTTCTAAATTGTGCATACTCTACATTTTTAGCATGTCTATGATTTTTAACAGCTACGTATGCAAAATCCTCTTCAGTGGCCCCATATTTTAACATATAAGATCTCATCATAAGTGCGTATAATGAAGGAAAAGTAGCTCCTTGAAATGCTTCCCATTCTTGATCACCTGCTGCACTTAGTATTTTGGTCACAGTTTCTGTATCTAGATCTGTCATCTTCTCTACACCACCAGCTACTACGATATCGTGTATACCTGATGCTACTGCCATATAAGCTTGTCTAAATGCTACTGCACCTGAAGCACATGCTGCTTCTACCTTTACAACAGGAATAGGGTTTAAACCAAGATGATCTGCAAGCATTGCACCAAGATGTTCTTGAAGAGCAAAACTACCTGCTGCCATGTTACCAACATACCCAGCATCTATCTTTTCTCCTTCTAATCCAGCATCAGCTATTGCTTTTATTCCTGCTTCTAATGCCAATTCTCTTATTCCCTTATCCCAATGTTCTCCAAACTTAGTTATACCTATACCTATAATTGCAACTCTTCTCATACTTGATCAAATATTAAGAAATATTTAAAAAATCAACAGAAGAAGTTTATAAATTATATTAAATTTCCTGTACTGTTATACCAGAGAACTCATCGTGTATCCATCTATTAGAAACTATCTTGACTATGAATATTATAATTGGAATTACAAAGAATGACTTTAGAATATTCCTTATTATTCTCTTAGAGTTAGGGGCCGTATTAGCGTTACTTCTAATCTTCATTATCCTATGTCCTAATGTGCCACCTCTAGAATCGAGTAGATAGAAATAGAGAAATGGTATTGCTAATGCTATCAAAAATGAGAAAAGTGTAAAAATAGGAGACAAGAAAGGTATTATCATTATAATGACCCCTATTATTGCAAACATGAATACATAAACTACTGTAGTTATTGTCATCAATATTAAGACATCTATTATGTAAGCTAACATTCTTTTGGTATCAACATCAGTCGCCATGTAAGACACCCCCTTTTATCTATCTATATTTATATTTTTAAACATTTCGCTAAAGTAGATCTTCAAGAGATATATAGTCTTTCTTAGGGGCCTGTTCAGAGACTTCTTGCTTTTCTTTACTCTTAGGTTTAGGTCTTTTATTAGTCTTCATACTTTTAATCATCTCGTTTATTCTATTATCTAACTCTTCTATCTTAGTTTCCATCTCTTGTTTTTGCTTAGTTAACAACTCTATTTGCTTAATTACATTGCTATATCTTCTATAAGCTTCTAACAGAGGGGCATTCTCTTTGATCTTTCTCTCAATACTAACTAGTTTTTCAAGATACTTCTTTTCAGCTTTAGCACTTTTGGCCTGTGTAATCATCAAATACTCTATCTTTTTTCTTCTATTCATCAATTCCCCTAATCTAAGCTCTTTATATTTCTGTACATTAGGTTCTAGATATTCTCTTTCTTTAGTAAGATAAGTCAAGTTTTCTTCGATCTGTTTTAAATAACTTCTTAATTCGTTTTTCTCTTTGATGATCTTCTCAAGCTCCTCTCTGCTATCCATTACAAATCACAATTATATAGATAAGAATAATTTTTAAAACTTATATCTTTCCCCTATTTATTAAACTTATCATATCGTCTTTCCAATTTACAACATCACCTTGTTTCTCTTCTATGGATTTTAAAACTTTCTTTAACAATTGTCTTCTATTTAACCCAGTTGTATTTATCTCTATGTAATTCTTATTTTTTAGATTAATTGGAAAATAATCCAATATCTCTGCTGCAATGTTTTCCCATATCTTCCAATCTGGATATTTCCTTTTTCTATATCTTCTCAATAAAGCTCTATAAGACGCTCTTAATAATATTAAAATATCTAAATTTATATCAATTTCTACTAATAAATGTCCTTCTATTACAAATCCATTCATATCTTTTACAATTCTTCGAATTATCTTATCTAATTTATTTATATCTACTTCTTCTCCAAGATTATGTTTCTTTACAACATCATTTATAGATATATAAGGCAAATGGTATAGTTTAGCTAAATCTTTGGCCAATGTAGTCTTACCACTACCAGGCACACCTGTTATACCTATTCTCATGACTTATCCTTATTGAAAAGCTTATTTTTAAGTTTCTGAAATATAATATCGCCGTGTTCTATACTTACACCTTTTATTATTAACTCGTAATCTGCTTTACCGGCCGTGTTTATGTATATTGCATCCATACCAAGTAAAGTTTCAAAAATACCTCTTTTTAATTGTATATCTGTAATACTCTTATAAGGTATCTTTTTTCTAACTTTTGCAATTACTCCTTCTTCATAATAAAGATAATCATCTGCTAGATCGAGAAAACTAAATTTGAATTTAAGATAGCTATATATAATAGCTAGCAATATTATTATAATTCCTATAATTCTAAACACTAGATTTCCATCGCCCATATATATAGGTTCAAGAAGAGATATGTTTTTCAACGAATCAACAAATAAATATGCAATATCAGGTAAAAAGAATATTATCAATCCAAATATAGATGGGATTAAACCGTTTGTGAGAAATTCGTAAAAATATGAAAAGTAGAACCTCATTTATTCCTCTTCCTCTTCTTCCCAATCTTCTTCCTCATCCCATTCCTCGTCCCAATCTTCATCCCACTCTTCTTCTTCCTCATCCCACTCTTCTTCTTCGTCTTCTTCTGGTCTTCTTTTTTTCTCGTCTTCTGGTTTGTTTTTATCGTCAGGTTTTTTATTAGGCAATAGGTTCATTACGCCCACCTAATTATTCATATACTATTATCTTTTTAAACTTTATTCTAAACTTAAAATTATGATAATCCCACCGCAACATGCTATAGACAAGATAATATCTAAGTATATCGATGCTAATAAGCAAATTCAACAAGCTGGTATAGATTTAACTTTAAAACAAATATATACTTTCATATCATACGGGGCCTTAGATTTTGATAATACTAATAGAAAACTAGCTGAAAATATAGAATTAAAATGGGAAGACGATTATTTACACTTGGCCCCTGGTTGTTATAAGATAAAAATAAATGAACTTATAAATTTGGATAATCGAACTATAGGTATATTTTTTCCTAGAAGTAGTTTAATTAGAAATGGGGCCACAATATATTCTGGTTTATTTGATCCAGGTTATAGAGGACATCCTGAATTATTATTACATGTTATCAACCCTAGTGGTTTAGAGATTTATAGGAATGCTAAAGTAGGACAAATTGTATTGTTTAGAAATAGAACTAAGTTAGGTGAATACAAAGGTATATATAAAGAATGATCGAATATATTTTATTCATTTCAATATTGCTTTTTATCTATTACGATTTACGTTATGTTAAATCTTTTCCATTAATTGCATTAATAATTGCAATTCAAACATTGATGTTAGGAAACCATATAGTATGGTTGATAACGTTTTTTACCGTCGCCTTAGTATACGAATTATTCTCATTATTTAGATCTAAAATATTGGAATATGATGATTATATACATCTGGCCAATTCAATAACATTATTACCAGAGCATTCATTATTATCTCTTACAATATATCTTATATCTTATATAGTATTGATAGTTATTACGACTATGTTTTATAAAAATATCATTCCTACAGCTGCCCAAACGTATATTAGCTCTTCAATTGTTCTATTATTTTATCATTTTTTAATCTAAATACACCGTATACCCCATCGTATCCAGGTTCCCATATTATGTCTCCTTTTAATATTCTATACACATCCTCTCCATATTTTCCAAGTATATTGTAAAGATCTTCTTTAGTAAAATTATCATATATGCTTAATTCATTTCCATACCGATCTATTAAAGCTTTGTAATACGTTTCAATTTTATTAGAATTCATAACGTAATTAAGTATCTGCTTTATAGGAATTATATATTGAAATTTATGCACAGGTCTAGTTTTTCCGTCTTTTAAATCGATTACTCTATGCAATACACCTATTGTTAACTTCTTTCCACAGACTTTACATATATTGTTTTGATTAGGATGAACACGAATATTACATGATCTATGTCCATCATAATAATATTTTCCTTCTTGTGGATAGAATTCATAAGTTTTAACTATTCTTTTTGATCTAATTGCATTTATTATAGAATCATAACTAATATCGTCAACATCAAGTCTAGTAGCTTCTCGACCTATATTATCTAAGCTATGGGCATCAGAATTAGATATTATTGGAAAATCACCTGCAGATGTCATAGCTGTCATATTAGGATCTGCACTTAAACCAGTTTCAACGGCCAATAATCTATCATCGATAACTTCTTTTATTTCTCTTAACCCATTTCTTGCACCAAGTATTGAAAACCACGGTGTCCATATATGGGCAGCGAATACTTCTGTCTTTCTATTTAAACCTTTAAGTATATCCATCATTTCCATCATAGATATTTTAAGATTAGGTCTACCATCTTTTGATAGATCACCGTATTTTTTCAACACATCTAATATTTGATAAGCTGATTCTAGAGAATTCGTTAATATTACATTATGTATATTAAGTTGTCTGCCCATGTATTCAAAAACATTGTTTACCTCTACACTAAGCATAAATCTACTACCATAACCATATAATAATCCATCTCTTTCTTCAAGATTTTTAAACAAATCTATCCATAGAGGATGAGTAAAATCTCCTGTGCCAATAACATCAATTCCCTTAATCTTAGCTGCCTGTGCTATAGTTTCTGGATTAAGATATGGAGAAGTCGCTCTAGAGTACTTACCATGTAAATGAATATCAATTGTTATTTCCATAGTTTTATATAAAAAAGTTTTTATCTTATATATATGGACATTAGGTTGATAGTATCATTAATATTGTTGATAGTAGTCACAATATTAGCTTCATATCTTTACATAAGATTAGAACAAGTTAATCAAATCTTAGAAGAAAAAGATATAGAAATAAGCTTATTAGAAGAAACGATTAAAAACATGAATAATAAGTTGCAAAAAATGAATGAAACTCTTATAAATACGTTAAACATTCTACAAAAACAAAATGAAAAATACCAGAATTTAAGTAAAGAATACGAAACAATAAATAATTCTTATTCTAAGCTATTAGAAGAGCATAAGCTATTGATAGAGCAATATAAAAACATATCTAAACAAAATACTTCTTCATCTGAATGGGAGATGTTTAAGAATTTATCAAAATGGTTTAGAGAGAATTCAGAATTCTATGATAAGGCCCTTAAAGAGCAGATAATTGCAGAATGCTCTTATGGTCTTACCTTTAGAATACCATGTGCTGTACATTTGACAAGAAAAATATACGGTTATAATAATAGAATAGATCAATTTAATAGCTTGAAAAAGATGATGGAACAAGGTTATGGTGATTGTAAATCTCATGCCCTTGCTTTAAAAGCTTTATTAAACTCATTACCAGAAAAAATGTTTTTAGAAAGTATGAAACCTGCACCGCTTTTAGATGCACCGTATTTTAAATACATAATCTATGAAAATGTATCAAAAGATGGATATATGACGCATATGTTAGGAAGATTAGAAATATACGATATAGTAGTAGTATGCTTTAATTACAAACAATCTGGTCATTGTGGAGTGGCATTATCACCTATAAACATTAGTTCTTATAATGATATAAAATCAGGTTATGTATTGGATCCTTTAACAGGAGAAGTATTAGGAGAATTAGGTAAAGATCTAACAATATGTAATTCTCCAAAATGTAGATACGAACCAAAGAAGATATTAATGGTGATATCTGAAAATTGGATTGATTATTACAATGACGACGGGTGGAGAAGATTAAAACCATAACTTCTGTTTATTCAATACTTAAAGATAAAACATCATTATACTTATTTTTATCCATCTTAATATCTCTCTTTTATTCATATCAATCTTATAATAAATTATCGACATTTCAAGAACTTCCCTCTTATTTAATTGGCGGTGATCTATACGCTCAACTAGGGCAAATTCATTATATGAACAAAACACTTGATATCATAGGTAATCATTATTATCAAGGTAAGGTTTTCTCGTATAATCCTATATACAGCTTATTAGTATTACCTTTTATCAAAATTCTAAATATAGAAGCTATAAATGCAATGAAAATAGTATCGTCTATACTTATATTTATGAGTATAGTGTGGTTTTTAGTTATATTGAAAATATCGAATAATCCGCTATTAGCATTGATATCTCATATATTTGTTTTACAGTTTTCAGTCGTAATATTAAAATACACGGAAATGGTCATACCAATAATAGCTCCAATTACAATTTACTTAGTATATAAGAAAAACTATGCTTGGGCGTTATTAATATCGTTATTATCCCATAATATATTATTTGTAACAATCGGTCTATTTGTGATCATATCTATAATATACTATAAAGAATATCAAAGACCTATTCAATTGATAGATAAAAACATATTGCCATTATCCGTATTAATAATATTATCATTTACCATAATATCTAGATTAGATTTTGAATTGTTTCCAAGATTAAAAATCGATTTTCCAGATATGTCTAAAATAGAGGCAATAGATTACATATACCTTATCTATCTTCCTCAATATTTAATAAATACTTTAACTATAATCTTTCTCGTATCATATGTTTATCTTCTATATAAGAATAGAAATCTAAACGCAGTAGATATCTGGATACTCATAATAAGCTTATTGATAATATTGGCCCCTTTAACTGATAAACTATTCGGTATAAATATGTTACCTAATTACACAATCAACCTTGTCATAACTCCTGCTTTGATATTCGGAGTAGCTTTAAGATATGACAAATCTATTAAATCCTGGATGTTATTATTAATACTCATACCTATAGTATTAAACAGTTACAATGCGTTCTATTCTAGATTTGAAATTTTGAAAAATTACAATAATAGTATTTATAACATTTCAGAAATTAAAAATGTAATAGATATTATCAATTCTGACCCTGGAGTAGTATTATCAAATAAACCATTGTCTTTTCTTATCAATGCCTATACAGGTACTAATGTGGTTACCTCTAGATGGGCACAGTCTTTTCATCTTCCATTTATGAACTTATCAAACAGAGATCTAGACGCTGCCATTATGCTATATTCAAATAATTCAGAATTGAGAAAAACCTTATTAGAAAAATACAATGTAAAATACATATTATTCGATATAGGACTATTTCTAATTACAGAGTATAAAATAGATAATAATCTAATACAGAAAATATATAAAGGAGAAAGTCTAAATAGTAGAGAATACCCTATTTTTATCGTAGACCCTCTTATGTGTATAGGTTGCGAAGATATATTAAAAGTCAATAATATTGATTACATAACTGCAGATGCCTATCTAGATCCTAGTATAAGAGAAAATTACATAAGAACATTTAAAGTAGCTTTAATAGATTTTAGAAACTATAACAAATTTGAGGCCCCTCCTGGTTATGATTTAATATACGCCAATAATAGTATTAGATTATATAAGAAAATAGATTAGAGAAGCTCAAACTGTTGTTCTTTATATCCAAATTGTTTCAATAGTTCTACTACTTTTCTCTTATGATCTCCTTGTAAAATGATTACGCCGTCATCTCTTATAGTACCTCCACATGCAAGTCTCTTTTTTAAGTATTTAGCTACTTCTTCTCTATTCTCTTTAATTCCTTCTACTACTGTTACAAGTTTATTAAACTTAGACGTTTCTGTGTATATCTTTATCCTAAGCGATAAATCTTCTTTTTCAAAATCTATATCGTTATCAAATCCAGGAATTTTAACCAATCTTGATTCCCCTTTCTCTTAAAACTGTTAACACTCTAGCTATTGCTTTTCTAACTTCTCTTCTCTTCATTCTATCTGTCTTAATCTTCAGAATTCTTAGATCTCTCTCTATAGATATTAGCTCTTCACTACTTTTCTGTCTTAATTCACTTATCTTCATATTATTTTATTATCTAAAATACTATTTAAAAATCTTATCATTCTTCTTCAGGTTCTATCTTTACTTCATCTTTGACCTTTTGATTAGGTTTTAAATAAGGTTCTACTTCAGGTGGAGTTATCATTACACCTACGCCTACTACGCCGGCCTTAGTTACTGCCTGATACTTTATGGCCTTAACATATTTTCTAAGATCTCCTGCTTTAGGTATAAATCCAAAATAAGCTTTGATCTTCTTGGCCTTAGCACCTCTTGCCCCTAGTTTCCCCTTAATATATATTTCACCACCAATTGCTCCATTCTGTTTTGCCCTGTATAGATAATTATACAATATCTTTCTTATAGGTTTATTGGTCTTTAAAGCTTCTTCTATAAATGCTGCTATTACTGCAGGTTCAAGTACAGGGTTTTTAGTTTTCCATACTTCAATCATCAACTCATCTTCAAGATTAAAATTCTCTTTAAGATAAGATTTTATCTTAGCTATCAATTCTTCTTTCATTGAAAACTCTCGATTTATAGGAAAATATTCTAGCATTATCTTTATGCCCTTTGGTAACATATTAGCTCTAAGGTTTATTACAACTACACCTGCATCTTTCAACATCTTCCCTAAACTCTCTGTAAGCACAATTTCAGATACTTTATTAGTTATGAAAAACTTAGTCTTAAGATCCTCATTATTCTTGTTTTTCATCATTCTCACCCAGTATAATCTCAGCTCTGGCCAATACATATCTATGCCTGTATGGTTTGCCCTTAGGTTGTATTCTATAATATATTCTGCTTTTATTTGCAGCTATATTAATTATTTTTAACTTATCTACATTCATTCCTAGTTGTCTTGCATTTGCCATACAGGATTTAAGCAACTTAAGCATTACCTTAGCTCCTTTCTTAGGATATCTGCCTTTTACACCTCCTTTTCTATGTCCAAGTTTCCTATTATATGTTCTATATGGAATAAACATTTCCCCTAGTATTACCTTTTTCAATATACTCTCTGCTTGATCTACCGATTTATATTTTATATATCGGGCAATTTCTACTAAATCTTTATAAGAGACATCTACGTTTTCAATAGAAGCTTTAGCAGTCTTCATATTAATCACTTCATAGCTATGAATTTACTACCTCTAGTAGCACCTATACCAGGTCCAGCATGTTTCTCGAATTTTACAGTAAATGAAAACTCACCTAATCTATGTCCTATTTTATCCAATGTTATCTCTACAGGTTTCCATTCTTTACCATTGTATACTAAAAACTTCAAACCTAACCATTCTGGTAATATAACTGCTTCTCTACAATGTGTTTTTATTCCTTCTGCTAACTTCTTTGGATTCTTCTTCATCTTCCTTACCTTTAGAATTAATTGTTTATACTCAATATTCTTTCCTTCCATTGCTCTTTTAAGGGCCCTTCTAGCTCTACTTTTTAATATAGATAAAGTCTCTTCTAAACTAAGTTTTGATATATTTTCATCGTATCCTTTTCTTAAATTTGGTTGATATTGATACATATTATCACCTAAGTATCAATTTTAGCTTTCTTTCTACCAGTAGATCTAGCAGCAAGATGTCCTACTTTCTGTCCTGGAGCTGCATTTCTAGATACAGTAGTACTTTTACCTTCATGGTGTTGTTTACCTCCATGAGGATGATCATAAGGAGACATTTTAACACCTCTGTTTCTAGGCCATAATCTGTGCAATTTTCTATATCTAAAGTATGCGTTACCAGCTTTAACAAGAGGCTTTTCTTTATATCCTCCTCCTGCTACTACTCCTATTATAGCTCTTGCATCTTTAGGCAATACTACTATTTTTCTACTAGGTAATTTTACATATACTCCTTTCTCATCTCTAGACAGTATTATACCATATCCACCTGCAGTTCTTATGAATTTGCCACCATCCATTTTGGTTTTCTCTACACAACATATATAGTATCCATCTGGTATATTCTCTAATTTTAGAATATTTCCTATCTTAGGATTTTTACCATTTATCTCAATCTGTTTACCTATATACAATCCTTCTGTTGCAGGTACATAAAAAGTATTGTTTTCATATTTAATTTGTGCTAATACTGCTGTTCTAACAGGGTCATCGATAATATCAATTACTTCTCCTATGGTCATTTCATCTATTTTAGGCAATCCTATTTTATACTTTGTAATAGTATCAGGTAATTTATATCTACCAGTTCCCTTACCCCTTACCTGTTGTTTCAATCTTTTTCCCATATGTTTCACCCTACAGATAATTTATCGTAAATTTCCTGAGCATTATAGGATTTATCAATCTTTACAATAGCTATTTTTTGACCTTTCATATTTATATGTGTTCTAACAGATAATACTTTTACCTTAAATGTTTCCTCTATAAATTTCTTTATATCCGGTTTAGTAGCTTTAAGATCTACGATTAAGTATAGTTTATTGTTTAACAAATCATTCATAGCTTTCTCTGTTTTTAACACATCTACTATCATAACTTCACCCCTAATTTTGACATTAAATCTAAGAAAGCATCGTATGATATTATCAAATTTCTACCTTTAATTTCACCTCCTGGAGCTATATCTTTAACCTGTAATTTATCTATCGTATTATATCTTACACCAGCTATATTTGAAAATCCTTTTACTTCTGATTTAGTAACTACTGTGGCCCTTATAGGTTCTTTATAAGCTCTATTCTTTCTCTTTCTTCTTACACCTGTTATTCTCTTTCTATAAACATCCAATTTTACGAATTTCTCTAATAAAACAACACCATCTTTTGTTTTGTTTAATTTTTCTAAATCTTTAACTACGAATAGATTTGCTCCAAATATAGAATGTAATAAAGCCATATTCCATTCTTTTTTATTTATCTTCTCTTCTATTATCTTCTCAGGTTTTGGAGGGTGTGCTCTTCTACCTTTTACTGAATGAGGTACTATTCTTACTCTTCCGTATCTGCCACCACCTAATAATTCTCTAGGCAATCTTGCCTGTCCTTGATCTTTCAAAGATCTATATATTCCTTCTCTACCTACAAACTTAGCAGATGTATCCATTCCTGCCCATCTGTAATTGCCCTTAGGTTGATATGTTTTGCTTTCTTCACTTAATACAGCTCTTCTTATTACATCATATCTAATATCTATATTTAAAGGAATTTCAATAGAAGATTCTACTTTTCCTTCAAGATTATATATGTTTATATTCATAATATCACCTTAATATCCTTCATTTCTTTGACCTGTTTTGGTCTTACTGCAATTCTTATAGATACTGGTCTTTTTACAGGTCCAGGAATACTACCATGTAATATAACATATTCTGATTTAACTATACCGTAATTATCGAACTTAATAGGTAAACCTTTATCTATTACTAATATCTGCTTATTCAATTCAACTCTATTGTGAAATCCAGTTTGTCCTGCTCTAGGTACGTAATACATAACATAATGAGGATGCCAAGGACCAAGAGTACCTACATGTCTTATCTTACCAGTAGCTTTTCTTCTCTGTCTTGCTATTCCAAATCTCTTTATTTCACCTTGCCAACCTTTCCCCTTAGTCACTGCACCTACATCTACGATATCCCCGACTTTAAATATATCTTTAAAACTTATTGTTTTACCTAAATAGCTTTTAGCTTTCTCAATCTTATTTTTAACATTTCCCCCAATACCTAATTCTAATCTTATAATATGATTTATCTCTACACCAGATGTTTCAGAAGGTTTTGAATATACTAATAATCTTACATCTTTTACATTATTTAAATTTATCTCGCTTTTAGCTTTTAATCTTTTAATAGAGAGATCTTTTAACATATCTTGATTATCAGTTAAAACATCTATTGTTTTATTATTAAGATAATATCTTATACCGTATACTCTAATAGGGGGCACTTCTAATACTGTACCGCAACTAACTTCGGTTACAGCTGTTTTATTTACAGTAGTTTTATAAGATAAAGATACCATTCCTACTTTATAGCCGATAAACCCAAGTATATCACGGTCCCCTTGCCAATAGTCAAATTTATATATTATACTATTGGCCCTCTTTCTTGGTCTAACTCCAAGAGAACCTCTTCTTGGTCTTCTAATATCAGTCATCTATTCCACCCACAGATTTCAATATATATCTAGAGAAATATTTTAAAACGTTAGCTAAATGTTAGCATGTAAATCTTTAAATTCTTAAATTAGATTAAAAACTTATGACAAAAGAAGATAAGTTTTATGAAATATTGAAAAACTTGTTTATAGGTGAAAAGATTGAAGGAGAGTCCGGGTATATAAATTTGATGAAGATAAAAACGAAATACTTTGAAAAAGGCATATTGCCGTATTTGAAAAAAGATATTGAAAATTCTTTAAGTCCTTTTCCTGAATTTAGAGAAGAATTCTTCGATAAACTATATACGTTCTTTTCTAGATACTTTTCAGAAAGTGGTTCAATATACTTTAGATTTACACCTCATCATAATGATATCTATGAAAAGATATATACGGATGATAAAGACGTAATTCTATTCTATAAAACGCATATGTTATATTACGTAAAAACAGATAGATTGTTTAAAAACATGGAAATAGAAATAGATGATCTTAAATTCTTATTTGATGTATCTAATTTAGAACATAAGAAATCG